>JALOKO010000240.1 GCA_025456495.1 Bryobacterales bacterium
CGATCGTGCTTAACTTCTTGATACCCAATTGCGCAAAGACCATCGAACAGCAAAGCGCACTCAGGACAAACATCGACATACACCGTCGTGGCATGGACATACGGCAGCAAATCTCCTTGGCTCGAACAAAGAATGTTAACGAGTAACAGAACGAGTCTGACAGATGGAACATAGCCGACCGGGCATTCGATCGGAATCATGTCAGATTGGACACCAAGGAGTTACGAAACCATGACAGATGAGCGCACGAGAACCGCTGTATGCCGGATTCACAAGGATTGGAAAAAGCGCCCAGGAGAGCGAGTCAGGTTAATCCTTCTCACCTTTGGGCAACTACCGGGAGGCGGAAACGGAAACCACCGGAGATGGTGTGCCCTGATACTCCAACTGGATCCGGAACTGCCCGTCCTTCTCGGCACTACGCGGCAGTCGAACCTCGAAGTTCAGCCGGAATCGCCGATCATCGCTTGCGGATGAACCCGCGGGCTCATCCAGGGGAAGCACCTGGAAACTGCTCACCGTCTGGCCATTGGCGCGAATCTTCAAGCTCTCGTAGATGTCCTTCGCCTGGCCTGCGCCAGGCAGTGCCGCCACCAATTCGAACCTCCCCACAATTCCATCCAACAAACCTTGGGGAAGTTCGCGACGGAACACGGCGGCTTCCAAGATGCGCGCAGGCCGCTGCGGGAGTTCCAGGCCGATGGGGAGCGTGGCATAGCCATCAGCGCGCAGGGTCATGGCCTTCACCCCTGGCGCGATATCGTTGGGGATCTCGAACTGACAGTCCGGCGTCTCGGCACAACGCAAGGGAATCATCGTCTCGTCCAGCCACAAGGCCAGCCCCTGTGGAACCCCGCCAGAAACGGCGGAAGCAGGCAGGAACACTGAGCCTGGCGCGCCGGGGTACAGCATTGGTCCACCGGTGTCTCGATTGAGGAATCTCCAGCCGTTGGGCAGCGCCGCCCCGCCAGCAGCCACCACATGCAGCGTGGCGGCCTCAGGATTGCGCGCCAGGTCGTTCCACAGCGTCAACCGCACAGGGCCGGGCGTCTCCCGCTCGTCGGTCGCCACGTTCATCCACAGGGTGCTTGCGTTCACCCGCCAAATTTTGCGTACAAGCACGCCCGGCTTGCCGAAGCTGGCATGCACATGGACCCCCGCAAACAGCGCTTCGGTAGCTTCCACCTTCACCAATACCTCGGCGCCGGCTGGCAGGTTTTCGGGCTGCACGCGAACCGCGCCCGTGGCCGCCAGCCGTGAAGGGGCAAGCGCGGGCTTCTCGGAAACAAACAACGAGCTCTGCCCGTCGCGCGACAGGGCCACCAATGGCACCAGCCTTGCATCCGTTGTGTGGGGGGTCCGTAACAGACTCTCCTGGCGCTTCGCCGCCGCGCCGTCACCCGCAATCGCAGTGGCTTCCAGCCCATCCAGCAGGTAACTGTGAACCCCGCCCAGTTCATCGCCCCGCAGCCGCATTGCATCCAGGGAATCGCTCACCGGGCTTTCCCCCGCTGACTGAGGATCAGCCAGCAACTCCGTATGCACTTCCCGCACGCTGGGCGCCTGGTTCCCCACCATGAGGAACGCCGCCGGCTGCACATAGACATCATCGCCGCGCTTCCAGACCAGCGTTTTCGGCCCCGAGACCGTGAATGGACTCACCGCGATATTCACCTGCAAAAAGGCCGGCGCCCAGGGATAGGGGAAGGAGCCACCGGTTGGCACGCGGGCGCCAATGGCCTCCACAGTCAGCCCTTCCATCATCCGTTCGCCGTCGGTGAGCCCTGAAGCGAAGGCCACCAGAAAGCGCTCTGGATCACTGGCCTGCACCACCGCCGGATTTACGGCAAAGCCATTCGGAAAGCTGTAGGTGGTCACGCCCCGAAAGGCGCTGGCCCCCCGCGCGGGCACGTCCAGGTCAATCCCGTTCACGGCCAAACCGGGCTGTACTTCCACCTGAAAGGCTTGGCGCCAATCCTCCACTCCGGGGAAAAACCGGGTAGCGAAGGTGGGTCCGGGAAGCAGCGAGCGCCCCTGCTCATCGCGAGGCAGCACAATTTGGCCGGGTCCTAAGCCATCCTGACTACTCGGGGGCACCGCCTGCGCGTACAGGTAGTAGCGGCCCGCCGGTAAGCCACGAATTTCATAGCTTCCGTCTGGAAAGGTGAGCGTACTTACCGCCTGACCGGACAGCAAAAGTGCTGTCACCGCCGCAAAATGCAATGGTTCGCCCTGCAAGGTGATCCGTCCGCGAATCACTCCCGTATCCTGCGCGAAGTACTTGTCCGGATAGAGAACAGCCACGCCGGCAAAGTCGTCCACCGCCAGCGGATCCGCTTTCGTTGTGGATCGTGTCACCCCGGTGGACATCACGCTGGAGGTGAACGTGTGCTGCAGCCCCACGGCGTGTCCCAACTCGTGCATGAGCGTCAGGAAGAACGCCTCACCGTAACTGGGGCGTTCCCGCAGATCGGCGTTCAGGATCACCATGCTCTTTCGAATAGGAACAAAGTGCCCGTGCTCATCCTGCTTCACGTCGCCCACGGCAACCGGACCCGCCATGCCGATCACGCCAGGAGGCAACTCGTCCAGCAAGAGTTGGATGTGAGGCGTTTGCGAGTCCATCGACGCTGGCGCCTCCCCGGCATCGGCGAGGCGCAACGTCGCGTTGGGGACCGCTGACCACTTTTTCAAGGCCAACCGCACCTGGCTGCTGACTCCGTCCCAGTGATCGCCTTCCGCCAATTGCGGTTCCGCCCCACGAGAGGTGACCACCGGAACCACGCCGCCGGGCAACCGTTGCAGGTCAAAGCGTTCTGGAATGGCCTGGCGCCGCCCGTCCACCTCACGCCAGTGCAGAAAAGGGTAATAGGCGCTGAGGGGGAGATTCGCGGCCAGCAGCAGGACAGCCAGCGCCGTCACCATGGTCCAGCGTGCGCGCGCCATGCCACGAATCCCAATCCCGGAATATGTGGGCGCCATCATTGCGAGGTTCCTCGCCGCTGGGTGGACGACGCGACGCGACTCCGCAGACCCGGCAGGCTCACCCGCATCCCCAGGTCATGGACCGGCAGACCCGTCTTCCGGTTCAGCAGCATGCCGTCACCAGGCTGACGCTCAGCCATGGCAACTCCGGCCCCGCGCCGCACTTCCAGCAGGCCCTGGGTCATCCCCACCAATTGAATTCTTCCGCTTCGTCCACGCCACAGGAACAATACGTACTCTTTGCCGGGAAGCAACACCGGGACGCCAGAGAACACCTGCTGTCGGCCTCCAGTTCGTCCACCCGGCAGGGCTACCCGCAGCAGCCCGGGGGCTGTTTCCCCTTGCAGCACCTCACTCACGCGAACGCTGTACTCGGTGTACAGTACGGGTCCGCCGCTGGACGGCGCCGCCGGGACGCCACCCGCGCCCGATTCCAAGCCCGCAACCCCTTCCACGCGACCGCGCACGATGTAGGTAGAGGAGGCGATTAACTCCTCCAGACTCATCTCCTGTAGGGTCACCGCCCATGCCGCTGGACATAGCCAGAGACAGAGCAGCGCCAGAATGGAACGCGCGTGTCGCATCACTCCCACCCCTGCACGCCAACAACCAAAAGGATGGTCAACCTTTTCAATTACTTAGAATCGGCCTTGGCGACCACCTGTGTCATTTGGGAACAGGCGGGCACTGGTTGCCGCGCAAGGTCTCGCACCGCCTGCGATATGCTGGGCATCGACATGTTCCCCATTACCGACGCTTACGGCCATTGTGGCCTTCGGAAGTTCCGCCCCATCGCCGACGTCAGGCGCATCACCGACCGCCATGGCGTCGCCCGCGCCAATCTGGTGCAGCACATGGGGGAATTCGACAACCAGTATCTGGCCGACATCGTTGGCGAGGAACCTGAGCGGTTCTCTGCCGTCTTCCTGGTGGACATTGAGGCCCCGGACGCAGTGCTCAGCATCCGGAAGTGGGCCAGCACCGGGCTTTTTCGTGGCATGCGGATGACCTCCGCATCCATCCTCACCCACCCCGTGCTATGGCAGGAAGCCGCCAATCTCGGGCTGCACCTGGTGGTGAGCGGACCCTTCCCCGCGCCAGAAGCCGCCGCGATCAGTCGCTTTGCCGCCTCCAACGCCGGCAACTCCCTGCAACTGACACACCTTGGGCTACCGCAGCACGACGAGAGTCCGGCCTTCCCCTCCCTGCCCCCTGTGCTGGAGATGGCCAGCCAGCGCAACATCCACGTCCAGGTGTCCGGCATGCACCAGCGCGCCGCTGCTCCCTACACTGCACTGATCCCCGCCATCCAACAACTCTGGGAAGCCTACGGAGAATCGCGGCTGGTCTACGGCAGCAACTTCCCGGTGATGGAAACAGACCAGGTTTACGAACTGGAGATCCACCTGATACGCAGCGGCCGCCTGGGCATTCCGGCAACCGCGGCCGAAGCGGTGATGGACGCCAACGCCCGTCGGCTCTGGTTCCAGCGCAACAGCCTGCGCGCGGGAAGCCTGGTCTGGCGCTGCGCTTTCAGCTAGCAGGCAGGGTGGGCTTGGCTTGCGCGATGGCGGCTTGGCTTGCGCGATGGCGGCTTGGCTTGCGCGATGGTGGCTAGGCTTGCAGGATGTTGGCCGGGCTTGCGACCAGCCGGATTCGCCGGTGAGGGCGTATCGCGCCGGGGAGGGGTGCGGGTGGGCCGGGGGCCTAGTTCACCCAGCGATCGTCCTGGCGGTCGCGTTTACGCATGTATACCTGGAACTTGCGCTTGGCGCGACGGAGCTTATAGGCCTGGTATTCCTGCGTGAGATAGCCCACCAGGCTCATGCGGCGGCGACGCAGTTGCAGATAGCCGAAACCGAAAAGCATTCCCCCCAGATGCGCCAGGTGGCTGATGCCGCTCCCGGACTGGAAGGAACTGAAAAAGGCGATGGCGCCGATGATGGCCACAAAATAGCGGGCCGGGAGTGGGAACAAAAACATGAACAGGATCGTCCGATTGGGGTACAGCATGCCGTAGGCAAGCAGTAAGCCGTAGATGGCCCCGGAGGCCCCAATGGTGCGGACATCCATCGGCCCGTAGACTGAGCGGATGGCGAAATCCAGGAAGCCGGCGCCAATACCACAAACGAAATAGTATTTCAGAAAGAAACGGGTGCCCCAATCCCTCTCAAGATCGGTTCCAAACATCCAAAGGGTGAGCATATTGAACAGGATGTGGAAGATACCCACCGGAGAATGCAGGAACAGATACGTGACAAACTGCCAGACGGCCCCGTAGTTCCAGACCATTGACGGGGAGAGTCCAAAGGGGGCGAAGATGTCTCCCATCCGCAGGTTGATGGCGAGGAACGACAGGACGAAGATGGCCGTATTGGAGATGAGCAGCCACTTGACGGCCGGGGGCACGGGACCGGGTCCGAAAGAGATGCTGCTGGATTGACGTCGGGCGGCCATGGCGGTAGGGGCGGGTACCCCCAGAATACCAGACCGGACGAAGGAGACAGATGCGCAGACGTACGGTTCCCAAAGTACGCGTTCCCGGGATCTGGCAACAGTTGTGGGACAAGTGGCGAGGGGAAGAAACCCGGGTCGTGCGATTCGGGAGTACGGCGGGGCTGGCGGCGCCGCGACGCGCGGCAGTCATCGACGGGGCAAACGACGCCCGGATTCCAAGGGAATTGCCGCTATTGGTGTTGCGATATCCCCGTTCAAAGGCGGGAAGGCGGGCGGCGTCCACACTGGAGAATGCCTACCGGCACCTGGCTACCGTGCTGCAACCCAGTCCGCTGGAGGTTTACCAGGAAATTCTGCCCTACCTGCCAGGAGCGGTGGTGGTGATTCTGCGGCAGCAGGACCCCGCGGGCTGTCTGGGACACGCGCGACCGGAGGGCATGGAATCCGAAACCACCCGTGCCCTGGCGTCAGAGATTGACACACGGGTGGGCGAGATCGACATGGCCTGGCAGCAGATTGCGCAATGGCAGCCGCAACCGCTAGCCAGCCTGGCCCTGGATGCGTGGGCCGTGGACGAGGTGGAGCGGCGGCAGGACCAGGACCTGCGGGTACGCGTGGCGATGCTGACCGTGCTGTTTCACGAAATGGAGCATCTGGCGTTTCCTGAGCGGCCTGAGCATGAGGTGCGGCGGCGTAGCGACCGTTTCTATCAGCAGGTTTTGGCTGCCACCCTGGAAGAACGCGGACAGGTTTACGGAATGGAGGCTTCCCCATCCCCGGGCTGGTAGCGTAGCAGCACCTCACTCAGCGCCGCCTGCAATGCGGCAAGCCGTGCCTCGTGCTGCGCCCGCAGGGAGTCCATCTCTTGGGAGTGCTTCCGGCTGATTGTGCGCC
>JALOKO010000241.1 GCA_025456495.1 Bryobacterales bacterium
GGTGCCGAACGCGTTTACCAGCAGCCGCTTGGCGTAATCGATGCCGCCCTTGATGACATAGTTGCGGGCGATCACCATCTGGTAGAACTCTTCCAGGATGTCCTCAGCGTTCTCCGCGCTGATGTTGGTGCTGCGGGCAATCTCTTTGCTGATGGCCTGCACCTCATCCTCGCCCATGTGCCGCATCATGTGCGCGCTGGCTTCCTCGCCCAGCAGCACCAACAGCATCGCGGCCTTGCGCGCGCCACTGTAGCGATCCGTGGAGCGGCGCTTGGGCGCGCTTGTCGGCGGGGGCAGTGTCGCAATGGCGGTGCTTGGATCCGGTCCGTTCTGCTCACTCATGGCTGTTCACCCATCCCGGCCGCGGTCGTTCGCGCAAGCGCTCGCCGCATGCCCTGTCTACTGCCGGTCCTCCGTCAACCAACTGCGCAGGACCTGCGCCGCGCCGTTGGGATCCTCAGCCACCGTGTCAATGAGATGGTGTGTGAGAACCTCGGTTTGTGTCCGAGCCAGCTTAGTCTGCTTCAACGAGGCGATTGCCGCCGACTCTCGCTTGCGCAGCATATCCTGCTGGCGCTGTACGAACGACTCGATGTCCTCGCCATCCTCGGGCGCAGTGGGGATCTGGATGGGATCCGCGCCGTCGGGCAATGCGGCGTTGGCGCCTGGTGGCAGTTCCGGTTGCGCCTGCATCCGCATGCGATGCTTCTTGCGCCGCATTCGCCAGACCAACGCCCCCAGCAGAAGCAGCACCAGCAGCACTGCCCCGGCCGCGGCGGGAAGCGCCCATGGCGGCAGGTCCCGCGGCAGGAAGGATAGAAATGCCGGCAGTTGGAATCCGGGCGCCTCCACGGGCGCGGCGGTCGTTGGCGCCTCCGGCGGTGGGGCGTTGAGGGTGTGCTCAAAGGGCAGGCTTTCCACCACCAACTGGTCGCCACGCTCTTCGCTAAGGCCAATCGCACCGGTCACCAGTTCGCGGATGCTATTGATGGTCTGCTCATCGGGCGGCTCCAGGATACGGTTGGCTTCGGCGCCAGTTCCTTCCCAGCGCAGCCGGTGATCCAGCAGGATGGAAACCGAGACGCGCTTCAACATGCCCTGCGGCAGCTTGCGATGGCGCACGGTGCGGCTGGTTTGAAATGCTACGGTCTCTGAGCGACGCACCACCCCTCCGCCGGTGGTCCGGGACGCCGCCGCGCCTCTGGGAAGATTGGACGCTGTCCCCGGGACGCCGCCGCTGCGGGCGCTGCTGCTGACATCCTCCTGCTTTTGGGTGCTGGTCATCACGGATTGATCCGGGTCAAACAGCTCAGCGCTCTCGTCGCCGCTGGTCATGTCCAGTTCCGCGGCGACACTGGCCCGGTATCGACCTTCACCCAGCAAGGGGTCCAGGGTCTCCGCCAACTTCGAGTAGAGGTCCTGCTCCATGCGCTTACGCACCTGCAGCAGGTCATCGGGAGCTTCCACGCCGTCGGCCGTCCGCTGCCCCCGCGGGCGCGTCAGCAGGTTGCCACGCATGTCCACGATGCTCACCTGCTCTGGCAGCAATCCCTCCACCGCGCTGGCCACCAGATGGGTGACGGCCGCCACCTGCCTGGGCTCCAGGGTTGCCCCCTGCTTCAACCGCACCATCACGCTTCCCTTGGCCGGTTGCTGGTTTTCAAGAAACACTGAGTTCTTGGCGAAGGTGATGTGGACGCGCGCAAGCTCAATCTGCTGGATGGTAAGCAGACTGCGCTCCAATTCCCCTTCCACGGCGCGCTGGTAGTTCACCTGTTCGGTAAAGTCGGTGGCGCCAAAGTTGGTCTTGTCAAAGATCTCAAAACCGATGCGCCCGGTCTTGGGAAGGCCTTCCGCGGCAAGACTCAACCGTTGCTGGGCCACCTCGGCGGAGGGTACCAGCACCCGCGTGCCCCCATCGGCCAGGCGAACCTCGACCCCGGATTCCTTGAGCCGCGCGACAATCTGTCCGGCTTCCTCCGCCGCCAACTGCTCAAACAGTGGCTCAAAGTCGCGTTCCTTCTGCCATTGCACCAGCGCGTAGATGCCCGCCACCAACGCGGCGGCAACCAGCACAATGCTGGCCCGCTGCTTTGCCGAAAGCCCGCTCCATAGCTGTAGCAGTTGATTCATGCGTCTTGCCGTCTCCAGGGCATGCTTGCCGACATCCAGGCGCCGCCTTGCCGCAGGCGATGGCGATGCGCCGGGGGCCGGTCATTTGCCTGCCATGGATAGAGCCCGTCCCGATAGAACCCCTATAAGGTCCACATCCGGTCTATCGGCGGGTTGCGGGGAGAACTGAAGGAAAGTTTGGGGAGGGGAGGGAAGAATTCGCTCAAATTCAGTGTTTCGGATGCCGATACTAGGGTCGGTCGCACCCGGTTATCCCAGGCCCGTTACGCGGCAGGCCCGTTACGCGGCAGGCCCGTTACGTAACAGGCATGGTGGCTGCCTCCGGTGGGTGCATGGATCCTGCCGCCGAATGTGCCCGTATGCGAAACGCAACAGCATGGGAAACGCAACAGCATGGGAAAACGCAACCGTATGGGAAACGCAACCGGATGCGAAGCGCAACTGGCCTGTACACGGAAACAGCCAGTGAACGGAAACAGCAAGTGGATGCGGCCTTGGCGGGGCCGCCCTGAGGGTGCCGTCTACACCTGTAGCCGCATGATTTCCTGGTAGCCCTGAATCAACTTGTTCCGCACCTGCAACAGCAGGTCAAACTGCATCGACGCTTCCTGTGCCCGTAACGCCACCGTATGCAGTTCCACGCTCTCGCCCCGGATGAGCTTCTCGGACAGCGCCGTGCTGTCCTTCGCGCTGCGGTCAACCGTGGCGATCGCGCGTTGCAGCTCCGTGGCGAAGTTTCCGCCCTGGGCGCTGTCGTTGGCGCCCGACGGGGCAAGACGCTTGCCCGCGGGGGTTGCCGCCTGCATCGTGAGGGCCGCCTGCACAGCTTGAATGGATCCGATTTCCGCCATCGCAACCTCTCCTGACTGGTTCCTGGTGTGGTCTCGCGCAAGCCTTGCGGTGCGGTTTCGCGCACCCGTTGTGGGCCGGGTTAGCGCAACAGTTCCATCGAACGCCGCAGCATTTCCTTGGCGGTGCTCATGGCCGCGATATTGGCCTCATAGGCGCGCGCGGCGCCTTGCAGATTGATGAGTTCCTCGGCGGGATTGACGTGGGGATAGGCCACGTAGCCATCGGCATCGGCATCCGGGTGGCCGGGCTCATAGCGCAGGTCCACGGCTTCCTGGTTTTCGATGAGCTCGCTCACCCGAACGCCCACCAAGGGCTCCGCCATAGCCGTGGCGAGGTGTCCGGCGAAGGAGCCCTTCACACCTTCGGCGCTTTCCAGCACGGCGTCCTTCCGTCGGTATGGGCCGCCTTCCGGCGTGCGCGTCGTTTGTGCGTTCGCCAGGTTTTCGGCAAGCAGGCGCATGCGCGTACTTTGCGCGTCCATGCCGGAGGCGCTGACGGAGAGTGCGTGCATCAGGCTCATCGCGCCACCTCTTCACGGATGGCGGCCTTGGTCATGCCTATCCGCCTTTCCAGCAGCATGCTGGCCATCTGAAATCGCATGGCGGTCTCGGCCAGCAGCCGGGCTTCGCGCTCCAGGCTGACGTCATTGCCATCGTTCTTCACGGTGAGGCCTTCCACCGGTTGCTCCAGAATCGCTGAGGCAGCACGGGCCGCCTCTGTGCCCGAGCCGCGTTGCATGGCCGCTTCCAGGTGTTGCTGAAAGTCAATGTCCTTGGTGCGGTAGCCGGGTGTGCTGAGATTGGCGATGTTGGACGAAACCAGCTTCTGACGGGTGGCCAGCAGGTCCATGTACACTTCCAGCGATTGCGAGAATCGGTCGATCAAGACAACCTCCCTCGCTCACCTGTGCAAGCGAAGGGCCATTCTCAAAATCAGAGGAGGAACCCGCCGCACCCAACCCTGGAAGGGCCTCAGGCGGCGTACGGAGCGTGGGGAGAAGGCGCCCAGGCTGGCAACATCTTGTCACTGACGGGATGTTGCCGCCTGGTTTTGGCAAAGTTTCCGCGCGGGTTTACTTCGGGTCAAGCTCCAATGCAGCCGCCGGGGGAGGCGGTGGTGGAGCCGTGAAGTAGCCTTCATCCAGCACCACATTGCTGGATGATGCCATTTCCTTCAGCTTCGCCCGCGCAGCCTGCGGCTTCAGTTGCTGCTCAATCTCTTCCCGCACGTCCGCCACGGTCTTGGTCTTGCGATCCTCAACCAGAATCAGGTGATAGCCGAAATCGGTACGCACGGGATCGCTGATCGAGCCGATTTCCTGGGTGAAGGCGGCGTTTTCAAATTCCGGAATCATCTGGCCCCGGCCGAATGTGCCCAGGCTTCCACCTGTCTGGGCGGAACCGGTGTCGTCACTCTCAGCCTTTGCCAGGTCAGCAAACGACGCACCGGCGGCCAGCTTGGCCTTGAGCTCGGTTGCCTTGGCCTTCGCCTCGTCCTCGCTTAAATCCGGCTGCCCCTCGCGCTGCGGCACTCTTGAGCCCTGGAAGCGCACCAGAATATGCCGCGCGGTCACGTCCTCGTAGGAATCCTTATTCTTGGCGAAAAACTCCTCCACGTCCTTGTCGGCCACTTCCGCCTGCTCCGTCATGTCCTGGTAGAGAGCGCCGGCGAGGATGTTATCGCGCTGGTACTTCAGGCGCATGGCAAGCTCGGGCCGGGCGGCAATCTGACGGCGCTCCGCCTCCCGCGCCACCGCGAACAATTCCGCCAACTGCAGGGCGAACTCGCGCTTTTGCGGCCCCCGAGCCGCCTGCTGAAGCTGGGGGGGCAGCGCCTGGATGAGGTTCTCAAACTCCGCGCGCGTGAACTTCTGGTCGCCCACGGTCAACACTACGGCGTCGGGCGCGGTTTCCTTGGCGGGCGCCGGCGTGTCCGCCTGCTGGGCGAATGACCACGAACATGCAAACAACAGGCCGCAGAGGCCCAACAGGGATACTCGTCTCAAGGGGATTCCTTTCCGTTGCGGCAGGGGGATACAACCCGGCGCAATTTCTCATTGTCGCAAAACGTCGCACCGTTGGAGGTGAGATTCGCAGTCACGATTGCCGGATACGACAGCCGCTCGCCCTCCGAGGTGCGCGATGTCCTGGACGCAACCGCCGCCGGGCGGGTTTCTCACCCGGATGGGAGGGGGCGACGGGTCGGCCCAGGCCCAGCCGTTTACTGGCCGCGCCCCTTGGCCGCCGCTTGCCGGTAGATGGCCAGGACCTGTTCCGCCGCGCGGGTCCAACTGTACTTGCCGGCCTGCAGGTAGCCTTTCTCAATCAGGTTGGCTTGCAATTCCGAATCCAGCAGCACATCGTGGATGCCCCGGGAGATGTCGAAGACGTTGTCGGGGTTCACCAGCATCGCGGCGTCACCCAGCACCTCGGGAAGGGCACTGACATTGGATGCCACCACCGGCGTTCCGGCCACCATGGCCTCCAGAGGCGCCAACCCGAAGCCCTCGTGAAGCGATGGGAACACAAACGCTTCGGCCGCCTCGAAGAAGGCGCGCAACGTTTCGTCGGGCACAAAGCCGAGGAAGCGCACGGAGTCCTCCAGCCGACTGTGCAACACTGCCAGCCGCACCGACGGACTGCGGGAAATCTCATCGCCAATGATGATCAACTTCAGCCGCCGGAAATGCGGGTGCTGCTGCAGTTCACTGCGCAGCACCGAAAAGGCCTCAATCAAGCGCGGGATGTTCTTCTGGGGCTTCACTGTTCCCGCGTAGAGCAGGAACGGATAGTCAATCTGATAGCGCCCCAGGAACTGCCGCTTGCGTTCGCGACGCTCCTCGGTGCGCTCTTCGGCGCTCTTGTCGGCGCTTTCGGCGAACAGCTTGGGGTCAGGGGCGTCGTAGATGCGCTGGATCTTCTCGCTGGGGACGTTGAACAATTGCTCCACGTCCCGCTGCGTGGCTCCGGACACGGCAATCACGGTGTGCGCCCGTTGCAGACCGCGGCCAATGATGCGCTCGCGCCACTCCATCCGCCAGTCCTTGTTCTTGTTGAACAACAGGAATCCCAGGTCATGCACGGTCACCACATAGGGCCTGGGCATCAACAGGGGCACGCGCGCCAGAGGCACGTGATAGACGTCCGCTGGGTGATTGCGCAGAAACCACGGGAAGGCGAACTGGTCTCGCCAGTCATCGTCAGCGCCCTCATAAAACACGGTGCGAAAGCGGGTTGACTCGCGGTCAATGGCGCGGAGATCCTTGCGCGACTCGCGTTTGCCAATCAGCACATACTCGTTGTTGGGGTCCACCTCCAACAGCGCCCGCAGCAGGTT
>JALOKO010000242.1 GCA_025456495.1 Bryobacterales bacterium
CATCCTCGTTCAGGGTGAGTTCGTAGATTTTCTCGATGCCGTTGGAGCCCAACTTCACCGGAACGCCCACAAACAGGCCGTTGTACCCGTACTCGCCTTCCAGGAGAGCGGCGCAGGGCACCACCTTCTTCTTGTCCTTCAAGATGGATTCCACCATCTCCACCGCACCCGCGGCCGGAGCGTAGTAGGCGCTGCCCGTCTGCAGCAGCTTCACGATCTCCGCGCCGCCGTTGCGGGTCCGAACGACGATTTCCTCCAGCCGTTCTGCCGGAATGAGATCCGTCAGCGGAATCCCGGACACACTGGAGTAGCGCAGCATGGGGACCATGGTGTCGCCATGGCCGCCCAGCACCATCGCCACCACGTTCTCTACACTGACATCGAGTTCCATGCCGATGAAGGTGCGGAAGCGGGCGGTATCCAGAATGCCGGCCATGCCAATGACCCGATTCTTTGAGAAGCCGGAAGCCTTCCAGGCTGCCCAGCACATGGCGTCCAGCGGGTTGGTGACGACGATGATGATGGAGTCTGGCGAATACTTGGCCGCCTGTTCCGCCGCGCCCTTCACCACCTCGTAGTTCTTCATCAGCAAGTCGTCGCGGCTCATGCCCGGCTTGCGGGGAAATCCGGCGGTAATGACGATGACATCGGAATTCGCGGTTGGCGCGTAATCGCTGGATCCGGTCAACGTGATGTCATAGCCCTCCACGGGACCAGACTGCATCAGGTCAAGCGCCTTGCCCTGCGCAGCGCCCTCGGCGATATCGACAATCACGACATCGGCCAATTCCTTTTCGGCGATCCTGAGTGCGCAGGTCGCGCCCACATTACCGCCGCCAACTACCGTCACTTTCTTGCGCATAGAACTCCTTCCACTGGGGGACTCACGGGGTTCCGCGGGCACGCAAACCGCGCCGCAGGAGGGAAACCGTGCCAAACCCGGATTATACCAATTCGGTCCGCGAAAAGAGCCGTTCCAGACGGGGTTCAGGCGTGGCTGACGACACCCGGAGGGATGCGCGAATACTTGCTGGCTCTCCCCGAAATCCGTTCTTGTGTCGAGAGAGAATGGAACACCAATGGACTTCCGAAAGATTTCACCGATGTCGTGCTGAAACGCATCTGCCCCTCCATCGGTCCCTCCATCGGTCCACAGGTGGACCAGTGGCGCAGGGAAATCTTCCCGCAATGCGAAGCGGGTTGGAGGGTGGGAAGAGCAGGATCGCACTCTTTATCCGTGAAGGCCATCACGGGTCGCTGGGCGGAAACCGGGGGCCGAGGGTCTTGCTCGGCGGTTGTCTGCGTGGGATTGGTGGCCCTTGCACGGCGAGGAGCCATTCCTGGTTGGCGACTCCGACTGCGTTTTCCAGAACGACGATCCAGATGCCCCGTTCCGCGCATTCCCCGGATTCTCCAGGCGGATAGCACGGATCCGGTTTCTAATGGCCACCCGCCGTCTCCTCGTAGCCAGCCCTGCCCGAGAACCACAAAGGCTTACCCCATGGAAGCTAGACAGAGCCCCCGCCTGCTGCAGCGTCCACCGCTTCGTCAGTTCCTGCCGACTGGCAGAGAACTCGGCCCTGCCCCCAGGTATCGGAGATTGGGCTGGGATTATCAGCAAAGCTAAGGTCGACGAGCTGGTATCGACGCTAGAGTGGGACTTCTGGCCCAAACCCCCACAGCCCACCCAGGTCCTGCGCTTTGGGCTAGCGCCCCAAACCAGCGTTGAGGAGTGTGAGGAAGCAGGAGGATAGGGTTTCGGGGCGTTCACGATGGATGTCCACCGCCTCGGCGGTACAAGCGCAGGGTCCGGTGGGCCAGAGTGACGGCAGCTCGGCCAGAGTCACGGCGAGAGTGACTGGCTACGCTGAGCCTTTAGGCAGCCGAAGTTCGGACCATCGGGGTGTACTTCAAGGACCGCAAGAAGGACATGGGGCCGCTGGCGCCACCGGGTACCGGCGACGCCGGACTTACCCGGATCATCGCGTTCCCGGGCAAACAACGGATGACGATCCCCGTCTGTATTGAGCACGTGTTGCAGCAGAGCAACGTGGCGCAGTGTCAGCTAGCGCAGTGTCAGCTAGCGCAGTGTCAGCTGGCGTAGTGCCGGCTAGCGTACACGTCGTTCGCAATGAGGTAGCATGGCTAATCAACCAACTCAGTGAGGGGCGACCACCTGAGTGAGGGATGGTGAGTGGAAGGAAGTGGCAACCATGCAGCGACGTGAATTCTTGAGAACCACATCGTTTTCGGCCCTCACCGCGGGCGTGGCGAGCGCACAGCAGGCGCGCGGGGCCAACGATAAGGTGCAGGTGGGCATCATCGGCCTGGGCATGAATGGATTCGGCCAGCATGTGCAGGGTCTGCTGGCGATTCCCAACAAAGCTGAAATTGTTGCTGTGAGCGACATCTATGCGCCGCGAGTGGACCGCGCCCTCTCTGTCACGCGCGCCAAGAGTTATCACAACTACGAGGACATGCTGGCCGACCCCAATGTGGAAGCGGTCATCATCTCCACGCCCGACCACTGGCACGCGAAGATGGCTATCGACGCCATGCGTGCAGGCAAGGATGTGGACGTGGAGAAGCCTATGTCGCTTACGCTGGACGAGGCCAAGGAGATGGTGCGCGTCTCCAAGGAAACGGGCCGCATCCTGGCTGTGGATAGTGAGCACATGGCCCACACCATCTGGAAACCCGCCAAACAGGCGGTGGAGGGCGGCGTGCTGGGCAAGTTGCTGTGGAGCCAGACCAGCCGTAGCCGCAACTCGGCGGAACCCGCCTGGGAATACGCGATTGACGAAGGAGCGGGGCCGGACAACCTGGATTGGGAGCGCTGGCTGGGTCCGCACAAGAATCGGGCGCCCTTCAGCAAGGAACGCTATTTCCGCTGGCGGCGATTCTGGGATTACGGCGGGGGCATCATGACCGACCTGTACTTCCACCACCTGGCCCCGCTGATCCACGTTACGGGGCGTGGCTTTCCGGTGAAGGTGACGGCGGCGGGCGGCCACTATGTGCATCCCACCAGCACCATCGAAGTGCCGGAGACCATGCTGCTGACTCTCGATTTTGAGAACCGCCATTCCATGCTGGTGGGCGGATCGCTGGCCAACTCGCTGGAACTCCCCATTGTGGTGCGCGGTAACGAAGCCAACATCCGATTCCTGGGCGGCAGCCAGGTGCGGCCTGGGTACCTGCTGATTGAGCCCGAAGGCCTCTACGCTGAGAGCTTTCGCGCGAAGGTGGAAAAGGCTGGTATCGAAGGGAAGTGGGAGACCGTGCAGAGTGGCGGCTCCGCGCCGCAGTTGGCCCGGATGCCCCGCGCGCGCCAGCAGGAGGCGATGGCTGCGTTGCTGGGCGAGAACGACATCAAGGCCGCCTACGATGAGCAGGTGGGCAAGAAGCCAGCGCTGAAGGACGACCCCGATGCCCGTGTCGCTTTTTTCCAGGACTTCTTGAATGCGCGGCAGCGTCGCACGAATTCCCGGGAAATCCTGCGCTGTGACGCTGTGGAAGGCGAGAGCTTCCACGAGAACTTCCTGCGCTGCGTGCGGACCCGGGAGACTCCCGCGTTTGATGGAGAACTGGGAGTGCGCGTGCAGGCGGCGGTGGTGATGGGGGTCAAAGCCTTCCGAGAGCAGAAGACGGTTTTCTTTGATCCGCAACGGCAGGAAGTGGTGGATGGCCCCCCGGGAACCAGCCACCCGGCAGCCTGACCCTGCGTGGACGGTGAGCTACGAATCGGATGGCGGGCGTGCGGTTGGGGCGGGGAGTTTCTGAACGGGGCGGGTGGGGCTGGCGCGCCGGGCGGGCGGGTATCGTCCAATTGCCGGGAAGTGGTCAGGAACCCGGAGGCGAGGCGATCGTCTCCGCGACGGTGTTGCCATCAATCTGCATGCCGATTGCGGAGTAGATGAGCTGCGCATCCTCCAGCAGAGATCCAGCTATCGCGACTTCGCCTCGTGCTCGGGCAAGCAAGCCCATGCCGTGGAGGGCGTTGGCTTCGCCCAGGCGGTGGCCGATCTGGCGGTAGAGGGATAGGGCCTGGTGGTACAGTTGCTCGGCGTCCGCATGGCGATCCTGCTGAATGGCCAGTTCGCCAAGGCTCTGGAGGGCGTCGGCTTCGCCCGGGCGGTCGCCGATCTCGCGACATAAGGATAGCGCCTGCTCGAAACAGGCCCGGGCCGTGCCGACATCGCGGGTGAGCTCGAGGTCCCCGAGCGTCGCCCAGGCGCTGGCGAGGACGCTGGATTCCAAGTTTCCGTTGTGAACGAGTTCCTGCAGCACTTCCCGGCGTCGCAGCCGCTCCTCCGGCGGAATCTCCCAAGGGTTCTGCCCGGCGAATCGTTCCAGGTGTCCGGCGCTTTGGGACGCATGGCCATTGAACAAAAAGACTCCGTAACGCCACGACCAGAGGTCCGGCATTCTGGACGGAAGCTCACGCAATCCATAGTTGGCGACGAAAAACACCAAGGGGAATGGGAAGCGCTCCCGCAGATAGCCGCGATTCGAATTCAGAAAGGCATGGATATCGGAGTGGGTCTGGCGGAGGTCTATCGCGGCATCAAGCCCAACGACGAACATCGTGTGTGGCATTGGACCCTCTGCCGCCTGCTCCATCTGGGTCACCAGACTGGCCTTGGAATCTGCCTGTAGGTGGCAACGAAGCAACCGCCATGCTGGGTGCCGGCTACTTACGGCTGCCAGGAATTCCTCGCGCAGTGCATCCTGAGTGGCGCGGACGATAAACAGCGTGTAACCTGCCGCCATGTTGAGCCCTGCGCAGAGGGCTTCAAACTCCAGGGCATCGTTCGTGCTGGTGAACGCATGCGCGATAGTGCTCACTCCGGGCACCTCCCGGATTCGAGCAAGGAATTCCAGTCGTACCAGTCTTGGCCAGCGAGCGACTAGGAAAGCACGTAGAGATCGCGGACCAGCGCATCCCAGGTGTCGGATTCTACCCGCTGGCGCTTGTCGTGAACCTCATGCAAGGTGTTCCACTGCGTGTCGTTTAGCGGCTTCACGAGGGCTGCTCTTTGGATCTGGAGAGCCCTTTCCAGCACTTGACTATCGAGGGGCAGATCCCCTCGCTCGAGGCTGGCCCGCAGCAGCAGAAAGAGCTGACGCATGTGGCCCCCGGAATAGCGGATAACGCAATCCAGCACCTGTTCCGACGCAAAGATCTCGGCCATTGAGAGCTGGGCCACGAGCGCCCGGCGTTCGATCAAGGTGCGCATCGCCGTCACCCCGGGATCGCATCGAAGCCCTTCGCGATCAATTACGGGAACCAGAGGGACCTGCTGGATGCTGGTGACGTAGAGGTTCTCCAGTCGGATCCGTTTGGTGCTGAACGCGAGTTCCACAGGGACGGTGTAGACCACGTGGCAATCGAGAAAGCGGAGTTCGCGTGAGCGGTCAAGAAACAGTTCCTCGTGATTGGGCTTTCCGAGATTGTCAATGGTCTTGAATGGGATTCTGTCCAACTGGTCTACGATCACGATGATGTCGGTGTAGCCCAGTGCCAAGAGATGTTTCCGTGCGTTCTGCAGAACCTCGTTATTGATGAGGTCGTAGATGTCAGGTAGGCGGCCGCGCAACACCTTGCGAAGCTCTGTCCGGACGAGAGGATTGTCTTTCAGTGCAGCCTTGAGGTCCATGGGACCCAGCGACACCTTCGCCTCAGTGAGTTCCACCGAGGCGTTGAGAATGTCGCCGAACTCCTTCAGCCAGGACTCAAGCCTCTGCCATCCGAACTCGAAATTGGCCCGGTCCCGGAGATCTTCCACCACCTGCCAAGCAATCTGGAACACGACATCTTCGGAGCGCACATCGGCGAGATCCAGCCAGCGTTCCGCTTCCAGGAAGCAGACGAAGGGGCGGGTGCCGCCAACGGAACCACTTTCGAGCCGAGCCTTGACCCGGTAGAGCTCCGTGGTCTTACCTACGCCACGGTGGCCGGTGACCATGCGGCAGGAGGGCACCCGCCCGCTCATGGCCAGGCCTTGGGCGAGATTGTGCTTCATGTCGTCGGCATGCACCTGGGCCTGCCAGTCCACGTACCGCTGGTTGTCATCGGCCGGGAGCGCCTCCGTGGCGTCTTACTGCTGGTAGAAGAGCGCCTTGCGATGATCGTCTCCAGCTTACATCCTGCGCGCAACCCGGAGAGGAAATTCATGAAGGCAATGGGCGGAGCGCGCTTCGTTTGGCGGGACAAAGCGCGGGTGGACCGGGATGCGATGACTTGAGGCGCGCTGACGAGGGCGGGGAGGTGAGATAGGGCGTGGGATGGGAGCGGGAGGTG
>JALOKO010000243.1 GCA_025456495.1 Bryobacterales bacterium
CGGAGCCTCCGGTGCGCCCCTGGTTCGCGTGCGGGCCGGGCGGCTGGAACTGGATAGCAGCACCGCGACTCAGTAGAGCCGCGCTGGCAGGGTGGCGCTGGCAAGGGCGTGCTGGCAGGGGCGTGCTGGCAGGGTGGCGCTTTGAAGCTGGGCTGATGGGGTGATCTGATAAAATCCTAAAGATCCGGCTGATGGCGTCCACGCCCGGCCGCTGCCCACGAGTAAGTTAAGGATCCATGGAAGAGACAGCACTGTACCCCCCTCATGCCGGATTCGTGTCCCAGGCGAATGTGTCCGGCTACGCCGCTTATGAGCAGTTGTTCCAGCGTGCCGCGGAAGACCCTGAGGGTTTCTGGGGACACCTTGCGGAAGAAGAACTGCACTGGTTTGAGAAGTGGAGCCATGTATTTGAATGGCAGCCGCCGTTCGTGAAGTGGTTCGTGGGCGGCAAGATCAACGCCAGCTACAACTGTCTGGACCGTCATATCGAAGCCGGGCACGGTGAGCGGGTTGCCTTCCATTTTGTGGGGGAACTGGGCGACACGCGCGATATCACCTACCGCGAGTTACTGGCGACGGTTTGCCAGTTCACCAACGCGATGAAGCAAGCGGGGATCCAGCCGGGTGGCCGCGCAGTGATCTACATGCCGATGGTGCCGGAACTGCCCGCGGCGTTGCTTGCGTGCGCGCGGCTGGGGGTGACGCACAGCGTGGTGTTTGGCGGCTTCTCGGCTGAGGCGCTGCGCTTCCGTATCGATGACCTGGAAGCCGAGTTGGTGATTACGGCCGATGGCGGCTGGCGGCGTGGCAAGGAAGTGCGCTTGAAGGACGCCGTGGATGAGGCGATGCAGGAAGGCTGCGCCAGTGTGAAGCACGTGGTGGTGTTGCAGCGCACGGGTTCGGCGGTGACGATGCGCGAGGGGCGCGACATCTACTGGCATGATTTCATCGCGGGGGCCAGCGCGGAGTGTCCAGCGGAAGAACTGGACGCGGAACATCCGCTGTATGTGTTGTACACCTCCGGCACCACGGGCAAACCCAAGGGCATCCTGCACACCACGGCTGGCTATCTGCTACAAAATACGATGGCCATGAAGTGGGTGTTTGATCTGAAGCCCAACGACATTTACTGGTGCGCGGCCGATGTGGGCTGGGTTACCGGGCACAGCTATATTGTCTATGGTCCGCTGTCGGCGGGAGCCACCAGCGTGCTGTACGAGGGTGCGCCCGATTATCCGAAGTGGGACAGGTGGTGGGAGATCGTTGCCCGCTACAAGGTGAACATTCTATATACCTCGCCGACAGCCATTCGCGCGCTGCTGCGGCAGGGCGATGCGTATCCACAGGCGCACGACCTGAGCAGCCTGCGGTTGCTGGGCAGTGTGGGCGAGCCCATCAACCCGGCGGCGTGGGAATGGTATCACCGGGTGATTGGCGGGGGTCGTTGTCCCATTGTGGACACATGGTGGCAGACCGAAACCGGCTCCATCATGATCGCGCCGCTGCCGGGGGCGATTGACCTGAAGCCTGGGTCGGCCACGCGTCCCTTGCCAGGGGTGCAGGCGGACCTGGTGGACCTGGACGGGAATCCGCTGGAGGGGCCTGGCGAAGGTTACCTGGTGGTGCGCCGCCCGTGGCCGTCGATGGCGCGCACGCTTTGGAAGGATCCACAGCGGTATGAGAGCGCCTATTGGTCGCGTATCCCCGGGATCTATTTCACGGGTGACGCGGCGCGCCGGGATGAGGACGGCTATTTCTGGGTGCTGGGTCGGGTGGATGACGTGATGAACGTCAGCGGCCACCGGTTGAGCACGATGGAGTTGGAATCGTCGCTGGTGCGTCACCCGTCGGTGGCTGAGGCGGCGGTGATTGGGAAACCGGATGAGCTCACCGGGCAGGCGGTGGTAGCCTTCGTCACCCTGAAGCAGGGCGAGTGGGACCACTCCATACTCACCGAAGAACTGCGCCAGTGGGTGGGTAAGGAAATCGGCAGCTTCGCCAAGCCGAAGGAGATCCGCTTCGCCGAAGGGCTGCCCAAGACGCGCAGCGGCAAGATCATGCGCCGCCTGTTGCGGGAACTGGCGGTAGGCAACACGGTCTCTGGCGACACCACCACGCTGGAGGACTTTAACGTGGTGAACAAGCTGGCCAGCAAGGACGAAGACTAAGCGACAGTGGACTGGCCCAGGCAGTGGACTGGCCGCGGCAGTGGGCTGGCCGCGACAGTGGGCTGGCCGCGACAGTGGATTGGTCGCGACAGTGGACTGGTCGCGAGACCGGTTGCGTGGAAGGGATCGGGCATGCGCCGCGGGAATGGGGGCGTGCCGCGCAGGACCTGGAAGGGGGGCTGATGCCGAAGGTAACGCCGTTTCTCTGGTTCAATGACAACGCCGAGGAGGCTGCCGAATACTACCTCGCGCTCTTTCCAGGGTCGAAGAAGCTGGCGGAACTACGCTCGCGTGGCGTGGGTCCGTGGCCTGAGGGGAAAATTGCCACCATCACCATTGAATTGATGGGCCAGGAGTTGACCTTGATGAACGGAGGTCCGGCGCATGCGCACACGCCAGCCTTTTCCCTGGTGGCGGCATGCAAGGATCAGGCGGAACTGGACCACTACTGGGACCGGCTGTTGGAAGGCGGCCAGGCGATGGCCTGCGGTTGGCTGACAGACAAGTTCGGCCTCTGCTGGCAAATTGTGCCCGAGCGGATCGGGGACATCCTGAAGCATCCCAAGGCGATGGCGGCCATGATGACGATGGTGAAGTTCGATATCGCCGCGCTGGAGCTAGCCGCTGAGGACTAGGCGTCGCGGCAACGACTAGCGCTGTCCGGGGCGCCGTTGGATCTGTTGCACGCGGCAGCGTTGCGCCTCTGATTCCATCACTTCCAGTTCCGCTTCCTTCAACTCAGAGAGGTCGCGCAGATAGGTTTGCAGTTGGATCTGTGATGCCGCGCTATCAGTGAAGTAGGCGTCCAGCAGTTCGGCGATGGCGGGGTTCTGGTAGCGTCGCACGGCCTCATTGATTGAGGTCACTTTGCCGCGGAAGGACTGCACGCGGAGATAAGCGTCCACCACCAGGCTGAGCTTTTCAGGTTTGGCGGCAAGGCGCTCTAACGACCATTCCACGCCCCGCAGTTCTTCGCGCGTGGATTCCAGTTGCTGGACGTAGGCCTCGGGTGCGCCCTTGGCCACCCATTGTTCCGGCTTCAACTGTTCCAGGATAGGCTTTACTTCACCAAGGCGCGTGGCCATCGCGACGATGCTTTCGCGCGTGTTCCATTCGGCCGCGACTCCACTGACGTTGTTTTGCGAATACGCCGGAAGAGACGCGACCACACTCAGTAGCAGCAGGACGGGAAGGATGCGCATGTCGATTCTAAGTCTCGCACGATCCCGGGCTCCGCTGAAGGGGTGATGCCGTGGATGAGCGGCACTTGGCCTGTCCCCGCAAGGCGGGTGGAAGCGCGGTCAATTTCCGGCGGGCGGGGGCGGGGGAGGTGGCGCACTCGTGGATGGGGCGGAGCTTCCGCCTGGGGGCGGCGGCGGCGCGCCCGCGGGCTCGTCTCCGGGCAATGGGGCGCCACCCCCACCGGGCGGAGGTACTCCTCCCCCGAGTCCGCGATTCTGGTTGCGCACGGCCACGGCATACAGCACATCCGACACGGCGCGCATGGTTGCGCGCAAAACACCATCCTTGGCGACACGGGCCTTGGCGATGGGGACATCCCGATCAATGCGCAACTGCTCTCCACCTCGCACCAGTTGCTGTTTGCCTGAGGGCAACAGGCGGTGCTCCACCAGCACCTCGCCCTCATCCACGCCCACCACTGTGGCCTCTGAATCCTCATCCACTTCCACAAAAAAGGTGGTGCCCCGGACGGAAATCACCGCCGTCGGGGTGTGGATGCGATGTGGGTTGGGCTTGCCCATGATCCGCTCAATGTGGATCTTCATCCGGCCCACCCAGATATCAAAGATGTCGTTCCAATTGCCCCAATTGCTACGGAAGAGCACGCGGGAGTTGGGATATACCTCAAAGGAACTGCCATCACGAAGTTCAAACACGGCGTATCCATCAGCGCCGGTCACCACTTCCAGGCCCGGCTTTACCTGATCTCCGGGCATCAACGTGAAGCTCTCTCCTGCCTTCACCACGGCGACGCGTCCCGTGGAGAGGGTGACGGTGGCTGCATGTTCAGCGGGGGCAACAGCACCCATGCCGGGGAACTGTAGAGCGCATACATGGCCAGGGGTCAGCAGGATGGCGATACAGCTGAGGAGCGTTGGAAGCGTCATGGGTCGCCATCGCCCAGGGAGGGGTGATGGCTTCGCGGAGGACCTCCGCGGGTGCATCAACTGATTGGCCACTCTCACCATGCGCAAAAGACCCTTGGGCGCCGCCCATAACCAGCGGTTGACCCTAAGTTGGCTCGATTATAACAGGGAACCCAGTGTCAGGAATCAACAAATGTTTCTGCTGTGTTTGGCCATGGCCGACAGTAGTACCAGTTACAGGTGTTTCGCGCGGCAAGTGGATGGAAACGGATGTGATTCCCAACGCGCCCCCTCCGGCGTGGGACAATACGGTAAGGCTGCCCGCGCCCTCCGGTTCGCAATGAATCTCCAGTTTGGCATCCGTGCAGGCTGGCTCTCCAAATCGCACCGGGTGCGCCGCCTTGTCGGATCCTCATGCCAAGAAAACGCTTCCGCCTCGAACTCAAGAAAGAAACGCTCTATTTGGGTGATCGCACGCTGGTGTTCAGCCTGCTAAAGTTGCCGCGTTTGCAGGAAGCGCAGGAGCCATTCCGCGACCTGGAAACCCTGGTGGCCCGTGCCCATCGCGAGGTGGAACTGGGGGCGGACGTCATTGACGTGTCCGCGATGAGCCTGTCGCCAACGGTCTATCCGGTGAGCGCGGAGGTGGAGGCGCGATCCGTAGTGCCGATGGTGCGCCGATTGCGTAAGGACGGGGTGCCGTATATCTGCGTGACCACCACGCATGGCTCAGTGGCGGAGAAGGCGCTGCAGGCGGGCGCCGATTTCATCAACGACCCCAGCGGACTGAAGCTTGACCCCGAACTTGGCCCAGCGGTGAGCCGCAACGATGGGGCGCTGATCCTTGCCCACATGCGCGAAATTCCCCCGGTGTGGCAGACCCTGGCTCCGATTCGGGATCCGCTGGGCGAGGCCTTCATTGTGCTGCGCGCCAATTTGGGACGCGCCATTCGCGCCGGGATTCCGTCGAACCGGATACTGGTGGATCCCGGTCTTGGCCTGGGCAAGCGGAAGGAAGAGAACACGCAGATTCTCGCCCAACTGCGCCGTCTGCAGGAATTAGAATATCCAACCATCCTCACCTTTCACGGGAAAACCTTTGTGGGCGACACCATGGAAGGGGGCAGGGAAGCGGCGGAGTCCGCGGCGGCGGCCTTTGCCCTTTCCGAGGGCGTGCATGCCGTGCGGACCCCGTCGGCGGCGGCCTCGCGGTCGTTGGCCAATGTGGTGGACGCGCTGATGCTGGCCCAGACGGACCTGCGGGAGTTGGCGGCGCGCAAGGCGCAACAGCGTCCTCGCGGAGAATCGCCGCTGCAGGCGATGGCCGAAGCCAAGCGGGGCATCAATCGTCGAGGCTCGCTGCCGCCACTGCGTCCCCGCACAAACCGTGGGTAAGGCGGATAGCAACCGGCGAGTTTCCCCCATGGCGATGATCGCGCTGCCTAGGCCAACGCCAGTTGCCGCTCAGCGATGCGTGTGAGTTCCTTGCGCACGTCCTGCAATTCCGGTGCGTCAATGCGGTTGCTGAACTCGCCGGGGTCCTGCTGTAGGTCATATAACTCGCATCGTTCCCAGGACAGGTAGTTCAGCTTGTACTTGTCGGTGCGCACCATCAGCAGGGGCGGCTTGCCCACATAGCGGTTGTCGCGCGTGAAGACGGTGCGGCAGAACCAGTATTCGCTATAGACGAATTCACGTCGGGTGTAGGCGCGGCCCGCCATGAGGTTGGCGAAGCTGCGCCCGTGAAGGCCTTGGGCGGCTTCCAAGCCGCAGAGATCGGCCAGGGTGGGGAACAGGTCAATCTGTTCAATGAACTCGTTGCGCACGCCACGCTGGCCGTCGGGAACCGAAATCATCAACGGGACCGCCACGGATTCCTCGAACATGTTGTGCTTTGTGTAGCTGCGATGGGCGCTGGCCATCTCGCCGTGGTCTGAGGTGTAGACCACCACCGTATTCCTGTGCAGACCCAGCTCGCGCAGGGCGTCGTACACCGTTCCCAGGTTGGCG
>JALOKO010000244.1 GCA_025456495.1 Bryobacterales bacterium
CGTGGAGCACGGCGAATTGAGCAGCCATTTGCAGCTTGGAGTGGAGGGGATCACCCGCATCCTGGACGCGGCTGGCCGCGTCTTGGACGCCCGGGATCAGGAAGCGGTGCTATTGGTGTCCGCGGGTAGTCGTCCCTTCGTCAGTCAGATTCTGGAGACGTCGCTGCCGGGGCTGGCGATCCTCTCCCACAACGAGATTCCGCCGGGCATTCGGCTGCTGTCGCGAGGAACGGTCCAATGACCAGACCGCACCGGATCCGATACGTGCATCCACAGTCCCCTGGAAACCCCACGGGCAAGAAAGGGATTGACTCATGCATCTGAAGACCTTCCATGCCCCCAGCATCCAGGACGCCATCCGGCAGGCCCGGCGGGAGTTGGGTCCCGACGCCATGCTGCTGAACTCGCGGCGGGTGACGCAGCCGAATGACAAAGCCCCAACGGGCGACAAGGCTCAAGCAAACGACCGAGACAGCGTGTTTGCAGTGACCTTTGCCACGGCGCAGGCGCCGGGAGCCAATGCGGCCGAAGCAGCGCCAGCCGGGGGCGCGATGGGTGCGGGAACGCAGACGCAGCCATCACGAAGCTCCGGCGCGTCGACGCATGGGGCAGGAGATGCTGCTTCGGCAAAAGCGGCGGGGTCCGGCGCGAAGGCAACGGAACGGCCGTCGCGTGCCGCGCAGGCCTACGGCAGCGAGAACTTGAACGGGTCCAATGGGACCAGGAGCGCCGCACGGCCCGGAGAGGCGGTCGCGGACTCCAGTGCCCGCGCGGATGTGTCCGGGACGCGCGCGGATGGATCTGGAGCGCGCGCGGGCAACCCGGGTGCGCGTGGAACCTCCCCGGAAGTGGAGGCGACACGCGGCGCGTCGTCGGACGCCAGCGGGACTGATGCCGATCTGCAACAGCGCCGTGTCCGCAAGCAGACTGAGGATCTGGCCGGGGTGGAGGAGGGCAACACCCGCCTGCCAAGCTACGAGAAACTGTTCGAGCAAATGACGTCCATGCGGCGCGAGATGCTGCTGCTGGCGGGCTCAGTGCGTCGCGCAAGCGCGGCCAACTACCGGCAGGACCTGCCCAGCGAAGAACTGCGCTGGGTACACGATGTTCTGCTGTCGCAGGACTTCTACCCTGAGACGATTGAGGAAGTGATTGAGCAGATTGCGCCGCGGCTGGCGCAGGCTGCCCCCGGGGCGGCGCCGGCGCCCAACAGCGGCAAGTCGCGCAAGCGCGCGGCGGCACGAAAGGAACAAAGCCCCAGTTCCGCCGGGTTGCTGCAGATGCTGCGGGAGAATCTGGGGTCACGCATCGAACTTGCGCCGGAACCCAGCATCCGCAGGCGAACCGGCAGTCCGCATCTGGTGGCGCTGGTAGGGCCCCCTGGCGTCGGGAAAACCACCACCCTGGTGAAGCTGGCCGCGCGCTATGGCGCAAATAGCCGCTTTCCGCTGCAGGTGATCTCCATGGACAACTACCGCGTGGCGGCGTCTGAGCAGTTGCGCACCTACTCTTCCGTGTTGGGTGTGGGCTTTGATGCCCTCACATCCGCGGCGGCGCTGGAGAAGGCCCTGCGGCAATATGAGGCCAAAGAGCTGATCCTCATCGACACGCCCGGATACGGGTGGCGAGACTTTGCGGCGGCCGAGGATCTGGCGGCGCTACTGCGGCAAAGCGAATCGGCCACCATTCACTTGGTGGTGTCGGCTTCGATGAAGCCCAGCGACCTGGCCCGGGTGGCGGACCTGTATGAGCTGTTCGGCTATCACTCCATTCTGTTTACGAAAGTGGACGAGACCGCCACCATCGGGCCTCTGGTGAGCGAATCCTGTCTGCGGCGAAAGCCGCTGTCCTATCTTTGCGCGGGACAGAGGATACCAGAGGACATTGAGGTAGCAACGCGCGAACGAATCCTTGACCGCGTGTTGCCCGCGGCGTTGAGCAGTGAAGAATTCGCCGCCTAGGCGGGGTAGGAGACCCGGATGAAAACCGCCGCCATGCGCAGTCAACCTACCAATATGCAGGACGCGGCTTCGCGCGAGGCGCTCATCCTGGAGCATCTGCCGCAGGTACGCCTGATTGCGCGCAAGATCCAGGAGCGCCTGCCCGAAAGCATTTCGATTGATGATCTGGTGTCGGCGGGGGTGCTGGGGCTGATCTCAGCCATTGACTGCTTTGACGCCCGCCACAACGTGAAGCTGAAGACCTACGCCGAGTACAAGATTCGCGGCGCGATACTGGATAGCTTGCGCGACCTGGATTGGGCGCCCAGGCAAAGGCGCCGTCTGGCCAAGCAGATTGAGGCCGCCATCAGCCGTCTGGAGCAAAAGTTGCAGGGGGCGCCGGAAGATGACGCGATTGCCGAGGAACTCGGGGTTGATCTGGACACCTACCGCCAGTATCTGGTGAACACGCAGGGCCTGACGCTGGGTAGCCTGGAGTACGCAGGCCGGGAAGAGGACGGGCGGGAGTTGATCTCCTTCCTTGCCGATGAGGATTCCCCCTTACCCAGCGAGGCCGTGGAGCAAAGGGAGTTGGAGCGTGTCCTGGCGGACAGTATCCGCAAGCTGCCGAAGATGGAGCGAACCATCCTTGGTTTGTACTACCAGGAAGAGTTGACTCTGCGCGAGATTGCACGAATCGTGAACCTGCATGAGTCGCGGATTTCGCAACTGAAGACGCAGGCGATTCTACGGCTGCGGGCGAACATGCGGCGGGTGTGGCCGATGGAGCGTGGAGCATGACCCCGGACGCTTTCAATGCGCGCTTCGAGGGCTTCCTGGCTGAGTATGACGCACGCTTGAAGGCAGCCCTGGAGATGCTGACCGGGGAACCGGTAACGCTGACTCCGATTCCGAGGGACGATGCACAGTCCCTCATCCGCGATGCGCTTCACCGGGACATGGCCAACTGGACCTGGAGCGGGTACGCGTTGGGGACGCAGCCGCCTTCGGCTATCCATGTTGGCGCGTCTGAGCTCACCAGCAAGGCCATTGGAGCGAAGATCCTCCTGGCCGCGGGCATTGAGGAGATCACGGACTCCGACGTCAACGACAGCTACTCTGAGGTGCAGCAAAGTGCCGTCGCGGCCCTTGCCCAGTGGCTTTCGCGCCAATTGGGAGCCGACATTGCGTGTACGGTGAGCGGGTCTCCCCCGAAGACTCCAGATGCGGCGGATTGCTGGCTGTTCCGCTTGAAGATGGACGATCAGCGACTGGACCCGGTGTGCCTGGCGGTGCCCGCGGCGCTGCAAGGGGTCCTGCTCGGGACCAGTGCGGGCGCGCCGGAAGAGGTGCAGGCGCAAGCGCCGCCCGTTGCTGGAAACGCACCCCAGACGCATCCAGCGGCTGCGGCTGTTCCGGCTGCTGCCGCCGACCCGTCCATTGGTCGCATTCTGGACTTCGAATTGCCTCTGCGTGTCAGCTTTGGCAAGGCGCACCTGCCTCTGCGTGACGTGCTGAAGCTGACGACGGGGTCAATCATCGAACTCGATCGATCGATTTCCGATCCGGTGGAGATTGTGGTGAATAACCGGGTGATCGGGCGTGGTGAGGTGGTGGTGGTGGAGGGCAACTATGGCATCCGCATCCAGGAAATCACCACCCATGGTGGTTAACGGATACGGGATGGGCTGCCCATCGCACGGCGGCGGGAGTGGCCGCACAGGAATGGCTTCGATGAACGGGAATGGTTTCCTGAATGACCGCGGAAGCGTTCAAGACTAGCGAAAGGATGCATGCTGATGTTGAGTGTGATTCTGGCTTCGGTGGCCCTGGTGGGTCTTTTGTTTGCGGGCGCCGCGCTCTGGATGCTCTTTCGCGAGCAGGCCAAGATGCGCGTGGAAGTGAGCCAAAGCGCCGTGGAGCTTGCGGTGCTGCACGAGAAAGTGCGGCATGCCCAGGAACAGTTTGGCGCCCAGGTGGAAAAGGTGGTCTCGCGCCAGGAGGCAGTCTCCGAACACGCCGCGGAGTTGCAGGAGCGCTTCCAGCGTGTGGAAATGCACGCCGGGCTGTGTGTCCCCCCGAAACCAGCGGCATCCGGGTTCAACATCAACAAGCGGGTGGAAGTGATTCGCCTGTTCAAGGATGGCTTGCACGAAGAGGAGATCGCTGAACAACTGGCGGTGCCCCTGGGTGAGGTGCGGCTGCTGATTTACCTGGAACGAAACCAGAACGAAGCAGCGACGACAACGCCGCGTCGCCGTGGACGCCAGGACGGCTCCTTCGCCGCCTGAACCGTAAAGAGAGTTGGATCTTGTAGGCCGCCAGGGGTGCGGGAGGGCATTCGCCCCTGCTCCCCTGGCGGTTTTGCCGTCCAGGCCCTTTGCACCCACCCACGGCCCCTGCCAACGCAATGCGGCCAAGCGGATTCCCCTGTGCGGGGCGGGCCAGTGCCTCCACATCGAAAGTGCGTCTACCTGGCTGTGCCGGGCAGTCATGGCCCTTTTCGTCAGGCCAAGAGTGGCCCGGGACTGGGGGGCTGCGTTTCGCGACGGCGATCCGGAGAACGCAGCGAGTACGGGCGCGGCTCTGGAGTCTGTTATCCTGCGCGATAACCCGACACGGACGCCGAGTTCCGCCCCTGCTGCAAATTTCCTGGCTAGCATGTTGATTCTCTTGACCTTGCTTCCTGAGTCAGCACTACATCTATCGAGGATCGAACTAAGGCAAACGTCTATCCCCACCTTTCTATCCGAAAACGGAAAGCTATCTGAATCTACTGTTTCGTGAGCTAGTTTGCATTGGACAAAACTAGTACTGGTGTACTTTTAAGTTGTTGCAAAGAAGTCGTTTAGATGTGTAGAGGATTTTTTTATTGATCCGATACTGCCTATTCTTTGTGTAAAATTTACAGCATCTAATGAATTGATTGGATTACGCGGAAGTCGGTCGTGTTATACTCGCAAAGGAATAACGGCTGGACCTGCGGGGTCAGGTTTGCCCTTTGTGAAGAACCTTGATCCCTTCAGTGGCGAATTCTCGCTCAGCCCGTTATACGCGGAGTGTACGATGCGGACCTTGGTCTGTGGGTACCTGGCTGCGGATGTCGAACAACCTGTGAGGAATCTGTTTTGCGCATACTGCATCGGGTGATTGCCCGAACTCTGTTGATCGGGGGAGTTCTTCTGCTCCCGGCTACTGTCGTGCCGGAGGCGCACATTGCGCCCTCTCGCTACGCGGAAGATCCTCGACTGACAGCGCTGCGCCAATTTCTCGCCGAGAAGGAAAGCCCGATTGAACATCTGGCGGAAGACTTCCTGATTGCGGCGGACCGTTACGACCTGGATTGGCGCCTCTTGCCGAGCGTGGCCTTCGTGGAATCAACGGCCGGGAAGTTGTACAAAAACAACAACATCTTCGGGTGGAACAACGCAAACACGAAATTCGCTTCCGTGCGTGACGGCATCTATCATGTGGGGCAACGATTAGGAGATGGCGATCTCTATCGGGGCAAGTCGATGGTGGAAAAGTTAGCGGTCTACAATCCCTACGACCATTACGCGCCCGCCGTGCTCCGGGTGGCTGACTACCTGGACCGCTTGGAACGGGAAGCGCGCACCCGCAGCGCCACAGTGTTTGCCAATTCCGGACTCCCTGGCTCCGGCGACATGGCGCACCGCAACTAGCGGAAAGACCCGGGAAGTTTCATCCTGGCAGATTCATCCTGGCAGATTGCTACTGCGGCACTCACATACCGGTGCCCAGTGAAGCGCCGGTGCCCAGTGAAGCGCTGGTGCCCAGTGAAACGCTGGGGCGCAGTGAAACGGCGGGATGCAGCGAAGGGCTGGGGCGCAGTGAAGGGCCAGGGGAGTCCTCCTCCCCTGGCCAACCTCCGATTCCTTTGTGGTTGACTTCTCTTCGCGAACGCTAGCCAAGCGTCGGCAGCAAGTAGAAGCCAAGAAACATCAACGCAGTCACCAGCAGCACCATCGCCCAACGAAGGATTTTCTCCTTGCTGGTAGTGGTCTCTTTCTCGCCGGCGCGGATTTGATCGTTCAAGGTATCAAACATGGCGTCTCCCCCTATCCGAACCTTACCGAATCAAGCCCATAAATATTCTCTATAGGCTAACTCCATTCTACCTGGGTTTTCAAAATTTTCTAGCTGAAAGCGACGTAGGTTGGTTAAAATTCAACCATGTTGCGGGTGGTTAACTTGCTAATCAGTTAGCTTGGCTAATTTACGGTATAACGTTTTTCTTTCGATACCGAGAATTCGGGCCGCCTTGGCCTTGTTTCCCCGGGTGGCATCCAATACCCGGCGGATCTG
>JALOKO010000245.1 GCA_025456495.1 Bryobacterales bacterium
CCTTGCCAACGCCCAGTTTCGCCTCCAGGCGGCCCTTCTCGTCCATCCAGGCCTTGTTGCGCGCAGCGTCGCTGATGCGGTCGACGTCGCGCGAGACGGCGCCCGGGTAGCGATAGGTCGCCGCCGTGGTGCGGCCGGCCAGCGCGTCCTTGGTGGCGGGTGCCTTCCAGATGTTGGTCGTCACGTCGACCTTGGTGGCGCGGTTGTCGCGCATGTCGAACAGGACCTCGTAGCTGTTGGGGCCCTTGACGATCTCGTACTCGAGCCGGGTGGGGCTGTCGGCGTTGATCGAGGTGATCCAGTAGCCGGCGCGTTCGAGTTCGGCACGGTAGCTGGCCTTGTCCTTGCCGACGGCCAGCATCTGCTCGAGGCGCTTCTTCTCGGAGTTCCACTCGGCGTCGCGATCGACGCGTGGCGACGACTTCATGGCCGGTGATGCCGAAGGCGACGGCGATGCAGGTGTGGCCGGACGATCCTGCGCCGTTACGCTGCCGCCGAAGGCCATGACCAGCGCGGCCACGATCGTGGGGTGAAGCGGTTTCTTCATGGGTCAGTGCTCCGTTGCGGTTGAGTGAAATGCCGCCGAAGGGCGGCATGACACCTGGGCGGCAAACCGCGTGCCGCCAAGCGGTGCGACGGGTACACGGATTGCCGTCGTCCGGCATGTCGGACCTCACCGATGCTTCACCGTGGATGACCCTGCTGGGCGTCCTTCATGTAACGCCATCCCATTCCGCGGATCGCCCGTACCGCTGCCGGAGTTGGTGAGCACCTTCCCCACAAAGATGCGGGTCCCGAAGCCGATGCCGTAGCGGGGAATTGAACCGGCTGGAGCGCGCGGGCCGCAGGCGGTGCCGATGCAGTGGGTGCCATGGCCGTTCAGGTCCTGTACCGGTTGCCCGACGAAGCTGCGTGTGACGAAGACGCGACCGGCGAAGTCCGGGTGACCAAGATCCATTCCCGTATCCAGTACGGCCACCTTAATGCCCACGCCACTGCGGACGCTGGGCGGCACGCGGCAGGCACGCAATCCCCAAGTGGCGCCCAGCACCTCCGCCTCTACCTCCTCTTCTTCTTCGGTTGGCAGGCCTGCTTTCAGGTCTTCGGCGATCCGGGTGGCGGCGCTGACGAAGCCGCGCAGATATTCGCTGCTTTCCGCGAAGGCGAAGTATTCAGGCTCGACGAATTCCACGGGGCCCGGGCCGACGATCTCAGCTTCAGCGTCCATGCCATGGGCGTCCATCGCTCCACCAGAGACAACGGCGACGCCAATCTCAGGGAAGACCAGCGCTTCGGCGTCGCCGGTATCCTCCAGGGTCACTGCCTGATCAGCAAAATCTCTCGCGTCCGCCACCAGGAAGCCCATCTCCTTCAGTGCTTTCTCGCCGTCCTCGATTCCACCCTCCCGATAGGTGATCAGATGGCGACCGGTTTGCATACTGTTGTCGTCTCGCTCAAGCGCCTGCAGCAGCAGGTCCTCCACGGAAGACGAAAGGGGGACCGCTGATGCGGTTCCCTTCGGTTTCTTTGGGGCCATGGTAAATACCTCCTCGTATTCACACAACGTAAAATTCAATCCACCGCGCATGTAGTATATGGTCGATATTTTCAGGAATCAATCTATTTTTTATAAACATCCCCACTTGAGGGATGCCGAGACGGCGTTGTGTCGAGATAATGGCACACGTTGTCATTTTTTCGATTCCATTGAAAGGAAAAGCTTTGTCCGAAATTCTGACAACATTTTTCTTAAAATCAGATATCGCGATATCGATTATTTAACACTTGCAAACTTTAACTACCGAAATATCGGCTTTCGCTAACTAAACCTCCCCTGGGCATTGATTTGTAACCGAAAGATCCAGCCGTACTGTATCTTGACGCGCCAGGCATTCGCCAGCAAACGGCTTGAAACGCGGAAGCGATAAGCGTGCGTCTGTGCTGAGGGCACCGCGCTTCTGCGGCGAGGGCACCGCCGGTCTATTCTGACAGCGGCGCGTCTGTGTTGTGGCCACGGCGCGTCTGTGTGTTGCCACGGCGCGTCTGTGCCGACAGCAGCGCGTGACGCTGGCTCTGAAACTGAACAGCGTTTGCCCTCGAAACTGAATTGTGACCATCCATCCCGCCGTTCGTGGCATCAACAAAATCGCGCTTATTTTTCACCACAAGGAAATTCATGACCTTCCGCCTTCCGAAACCCATTCTCCTCCTGACCAGCCTCATCACTTTCCTCACCATGGCAGCGACCGCGCAGGACACCACCGGCGTGGGCGGACTGCAGGGGCGTGTGACCAACCCCGACGGCAACGCGTCGGCGGAGGTGAAAGTTTGCGTGGTGAACCTGAACCGCTGCGTCACCACCAGCGCCGATGGACGCTATCGGCTGGCGGACCTTCGTGCGGGCGATTATCAACTGGAACTCACCCCGCCGGGCGGCGCCGCCACCCTCAGCGATGTGGTGCAGGTGCGCGCTGGGCTGGATGCGACCGTGGACATCACGCTGGATGCCCTGGATACGGTGCGGCAATCGATTACCGTAAGCGAATCCGTGTTTGTGGCGCCCGAGGAAGTAAAGAACTCCAGCTTCCTGGTGACTCAGAAAGAGGTTTTTCAAGCGGCGGGCGCCCTACAGGACGTTTCGCGCTATGTCCAGACCCTACCGGGCGTGGCCATCGGCTCCAATGATTTCCGCAACGACATCATCGTGCGCGGGGGCAGTCCGCTGGAAAACCTCTTCATCGTTGACAACATCGAGATCCCCAACATCAACGCGTTTGCCAACTTCGCCTCGGCGGGTGGCACGGTGAGCATCCTGGACGCCAACCTGCTGCAGGACGTGAACTTCCTGACAGGGGGCTATCCGGCGCCGTATATCAACCGCGTTTCCAGCGTGCTGCAAATCACCCAGCGCGAGGGCGACCGCAAAGGCGTCCGGGGGCAGATAACGTCCGGCTTCGCGGGTGGCGGTGTGGTGCTGGAGGGGCCGGTGAACAAGGGCAAGGGGTCCTGGGTGGTCTCGGCCCGGCGTAGCTTCCTGGACTTGTTCACAAACGATCTTGGTTTTGGTGGCGTGCCTGTGGTTTACACCACCAACAGCAAGTTTGTTTACGATCTTTCCGCCCGGGATCGCATCTGGGTTGCGAACCTGACGGGTGTCGACAACATCCGGCTGGGTCCGGCCGAGGGGACCGCGTTCGGCGAGAATGCTGACCAGGACGGCCCCAACGAGTTCGACATCCGCTATAACGGCTGGCGCAGCGCCACCGGGTTCAACTGGCAGCGGCTGTTCGGTTCCAAGGGCGTAGGATTGCTGGGCCTGACGCACTCTGAGGCTAGTGTAAACTCGCGGGTGCGCGACCTGGTCCGGTTCTCGGTGCCGGACCCCACCCGGCCGGTGGATGACCTGATTCCCGATAGCCCGCTGGTGTTCGGGGAAAACTCCCGCGAAGGCGAAACCACCCTGAAGTACGACTTCACGGGCTACCTGCCGATGCTGGACAAAGTGCAGGTAGGAGGCAGCTACAAGCTGTTCCGCATCCGCTATGACGCACAGCAGCCGCTGGGTGAGTTGAGTCCCTTTTCGCGAACGCCCGGCGTCAACCCGTTCATGCTGGATGAGCGCGATACGGCCACCCAATCCGGGGCCTATTTCCAGACTTCGCGAAACTTGGGAAGTCGCTTGAACCTCACCTTGGGCGGGCGAGTGGACAATTACCAGATTCTTGGCGCCACGCGCTTCAGCCCGCGCGCCGGACTCAGCTACCGCGTGACTGACAAGCTATCCATCCGGGGCAGCTACGGGCAGTACTTCCAGCAGCCGCTGAACTTTTTCGTCACCGTGTTCCCCATCAACCGGGGCGCCGTGCCCTTCCGGGCTGACCACTTCGTGACGGGCATCAGTTATGAAATCAGCCCCACGCTGCGCTTCACGGTGGAGGGCTATGCCAAGCAGTACAAGGACTACCCCACGGCTCTGGACTACCCCACCCTCTCGTTGGCCAATGTGGGCGACACCTTCGATGTTTCCAGCCTGCTGTTCCCCATCACCAGCGCCGGTCGCGGCCGGGTGCGTGGCATCGAGTTCTTCCTGGAAAAGAAGTTCCGCGACCGCTGGTTCGGCCAGGCGAACCTGGCGTTTTCCCGCACCCGGCATGCGGCCCTGGACGCGGTCTTCCGGCCTGGGTCGTTTGACTACCCGGTGATTGCGAACTTTGTGGGCGGTTACCGGATCAACTCAAAGTGGGAGGTGTCCACGCGCGCTTCCTTCCTTTCGGGCAGACCCTTCACGCCCTTTGATGTGGAGGAGAGCACGCGGCAACGACGGCCGATCTTTGACCTGGACCGTGTCAACGCCGAACGCGCCGACGACTACTTCCGTTTGGACATCCGGCTGGATCGCACCTTCACCGTCCGCGACAAACCGTTGATCGTCTTCCTGGGCGTGCAAAACATTACCAACCGGCGGAACTTCGCGCAACTGCAATGGGACCGTGTTGCCAACCAGCAGACGATTGGCGAGCAACTGGGCTTGTTCCCGCTCATCGGGCTGGACTGGAGATTCTAAACCCTGGACGCTTCTAGTCCCTGGACACTTCTAGCCTTCAGGCTGGGCGCCGGCCGAGGAAGCCCCGCGCAGCTTCTCCAGATGGATGATGATGGACTGGTTGCTGCGGCGCAGGTCAGCCAGGATTTCCTCCCGCGAACGGGCAGGGGTTTCGGAATCGCGCTGGCTCTCGTCGTCCTCAAACACCGGCCACAGGCGGTGGCGGATTGACTCCGGGATCACGCTTTCCAGGTACTCCAAAGCAGTACCCCGCAGGTGTGGGTCGCTGGTATGAAGTCCCTTGAAAGCAATCTGCAGGGGCTCTCGGGGAAGCACCAAAGACAGCAGTGTGAAGACGTGCTCCAGCGCTTTGCTGGTGCGGTCCTTGAGGACTTCATCAAAGAAGGCGTTGTCTTCGGCATCGTCGCGGCGGTCAAGCAGACGATAGCTGTTCCAAACTGTCTTGCTGACAAAGCACTCGCGTTCAATGGCCCGCAGGACGCGACTGCTGTCCAGGACGAGACCGCCATCCAGGCTGGTGATACGCGCCAGAGCGCTGCCGCACCGGAAGCGTACCTCGAATCGCTGGTCACGAAGCCCCAGCAGAAGGGCCTCCGCGGAAAGCTGGCAGGGGCGCGCGGCCAGCACGCGGGGCACACGACGGCGGATGTCGAAATCTTCGTCTCGATGCAGCAGCGCGTCGGCCAAAAGGCCCTCAACGGGAAAGGGGGCGGCGCGCAGAAAGCGCACAACCGCGGGCGAGACCTCGTCCCAGGCCAGCAGCCGCACCAGCAGCGGCGCCAGTAAAGGGTCAACCGCGTGGGGATGGGCAATGCACTGGCGGATGCGGGCAGCGTCGCCGGAACGCAGGATGGCGGCACGCTCCAGCAGGGGATCTTCCACGTCGATTGAGGCCAGTTGCGTGCTTCGCCCAGCATTGGCGGCGGCGGGCAGCGATGCTGGGGTACGGGAAAGCGCGGGGCCGACCTGGCCATCATCAGGACGCGTTGGGATGGCTGCTTCTGTGTTGCGCTCCCTCACAACCGCTACGCCAGCCAGCGAACCCATGACTACGGTTTCGGCGTCGAAGTTGGGCAGTTCCTCCGCCTCTTCAGCAATTTCCCGGGCGCGATGGATGAGGTTGCTTTCCAGCGTGGATACGTACAGACGGCCCATGCGGTAGGTCAGCACACCGGCCAGGGCGCTCAGCACGCAGCCCAGAAGCAGAATGACGGTGTGGATTCCGGCCAGCCCCGCAACCAGGATGCCTGGCAGTAAAAGGCCGCCCGCGGCTTCGCCCAGGCGGTCAGCGCCAACATCGATGATGGTCTTGCTGGCGCGCTTTTCGCGGGTGCTCACCGGGGTATAGCAGACCTCGTAGCCCGAACGGTAGATGGAACCGCGGGTCACGGATTCGAAGCCCCGCAGCAGCACCAGACCGGGAACTCCGGGGATGGCAAGATGGCTGAGGACCCCGCCAAAATAGGCGATGGGAAGCGCCAGCAGGCTCTGGGTTAATCCAAAGCGCTGGAAGAACAGTGGAGCAACAAAGGACTGCATCAGGAAAGTGGCCAGCCCGCTGAACGCGTAGAAGAGCGCGAAGAAGGTGACCAGATTTTCCCCACGTCCAACGGCGGCGGCGACGCTTCCCTTGAACACATAGTCCATCAGACCGGCGCTGGCGGTCACCAGGAACACCAACGACGCGAGGGT
>JALOKO010000246.1 GCA_025456495.1 Bryobacterales bacterium
AGAGAAGGGCGAGCCCCCCGTAGGTCGCGTCATTGAGATTCTGGGCAAGCCTGGTGATTTCGGAGTGGATGTCGAAATCATCATCCGCAAGCATCATCTGCGCCACCTCTTTCCCCGCGCCGTCCTGGCCGAAGCACAGGCCATCCCCGCCGCCATCCCTGAAGACGAGATCCTCCGCCGCGAAGATTTCCGCGCCCTTCCCATCGTCACCATCGACGGCGAGACCGCTCGCGACTTCGATGACGCCGTCCTCGTGGAAAAGCTCGATAGCGGCAATTGGCAGTTGCAGGTTCACATCGCAGACGTCAGCCACTACGTCCGGCCGGACATGGCCATTGATCACGAAGCCATGCTCCGCGGTACCAGCGTCTATTTCCCTGACCGCGCGGTGCCCATGCTGCCCGGCGAACTCTCCACCAACCTCTGCTCACTGCGTCCCCACGAGGACCGTCTGGTCCTCTCGGCCATCCTCGAAATCGATCACGCAGGCGACGTCATCCACCAGCGCTTCGCCGAAGGCGTCATCCGCAGCGCCGAACGCATGACCTACACCAATGTCCAGAAGATCCTCGACGGCGACCCTGAACAGTGTTCTCGCTACGCCCACCTCGCCCCCCGCTTTCAGCAAATGGAAGAGCTCGCCCTGATCCTCAATCGCAAGCGCGTCCGCCGTGGCTCCATTGACTTCGACCTGCCCGAAGCCCAGTTCACCTTCGATGACTTGGGACAAATGACTGGCATTGAGCGCACCCCGCGACAGATGGCCAACCGCATCATTGAGGAATTCATGTTGGCCGCCAACGAAGCCGTTGCCAGCGCGCTGGAAACCCATGGCATGGCCAGCATCTACCGCATCCACGAAAAGCCTGACCCCAAGCGCGTGGCCGAATTCGCTGAGCTGGCCGAAAGCTTTGGGCTCCGCTTCGGCGCGGGCGCCATGGCGGCAAAAACCTTCGCCCGCTACGAACGCAAACGCGATGGCCGCAAGGTGCGCAAGGAAATCACCGTCTACGAAGGCGCTGACCATGTCACCAGTCAGGCCTATCAGAAGCTCATCGCCCAAATCGAAGGCCGCCCCGAGGAGCGTGTTCTCAGCTACCAGCTTCTGCGATCCTTGCGTCAGGCCCGCTACGCCGCTGAGAACGTCGGCCACTTTGCCCTCGCCGCCAGGAGCTACACCCACTTCACTTCACCCATCCGCCGCTACCCGGATTTGCAGGTCCACCGCATTCTGCGCGCCTGGTTGCGCGATGGCCAACCTGCCTCGCTTGCCGCTGACGGCATCACCCCCCGTCCCGATACCCAGCGTATGGAAACCCTACGCGTGCTGGCCGATGATTGCAGCTTCACCGAACGTCAGGCCGCCGAAGCGGAGCGCGACTTGATGGAGTGGAAAAAGGTGAAGTTCATGGCCGAAAAGCTCGGCGACGAGTTCCCCGCCTTGATCGTCAGCACCACCCGCTTCGGCGTATTCGTCGAACTGGAATCCCTGTTCATCGAAGGATTGGTTCCCTTGGCCGCCCTGGGGGCTGACCGCTTCCATTACGAGGAATCCACCCGGCGTGTCGTCGGACAGCGCACAGGCATGGTCTTCAAGGTGGGAGACTCCGTCACCGTCCGCCTTGACCGCGTGGACGAAATCGAAAAGACCCTCAGCTTCTCGCTGTCTGGCGCCGCGGGACAAGCACCCCGCACCGGCGGTAAGCGCCTCATTGCCTCCAAAGCAGACCCCACGCGTCCGAAGTCCGGCAAGCCCAAAACAGGGCGTCGTCGCGGCAGGCGTTAGCCCTTTCCCAGCGTCCGCAGCCACAGGTCATCCGCATGCACACTGAATCCGAATCCCTTCTCACTCGTCGCGGTTTGCTCTCGGCCCTGCTGCCCGCCGCATGCTGCGTTTGCCAAACGGCGGCCGGCCAGTCCGCTGTCGAACGCTGGGATTCCGTCTATCGCCAGCGCCATCCCCGCTTGCCCGTTCAGCCCAGTCAATTCCTGGTCCAGTCCATTGACGGCATCAAGCCGGGCCTCGCTCTGGATGTCGGGATGGGGCAGGGTCGCAATGCGCTCTACCTCGCCCGCGCTGGATGGACGGTGGTCGGCATCGATATCTCAGCAGAGGCCGTCCGTCAGGTGAACGATAGGGCGCAACGGGAACGGCTCTCCGTGCGCGCGCTCCAGCAGTCCTTGCAGGACTATGCGCTCCCCGCCGCCTCGTTTGACCTCATCCTGCTCATGTACTTGCACAACCTGCAGCGGGCAGACACCCAGCGCCTGCAGCGCGCATTGCGTCCGGGCGGCCGTGTACTGCTGGAGGCCTACCACGTAGACGTGGCCCACGCCGATATCAGCGCCATCACGGGCGTGCCCCGCGGCTATAGCGAGCAGGAAATCAAGGCGCTCTTCGACGGCCTCACCGTCCAGGTTTGCCAGCGTGTCGACGCCCGGTCTGACTGGTCAAACGGCCCCCAGGGAACCGCGCCCCTGCTCCGCTTCACTGCCGCTCGGCCACGTTAGCCAAGCCGCCCCACTCACCCGCTAGCCCGCCACGCGGTCATTCAGGGCTGCCGCCTTCATCGGGCTGTCTTCATGGGGCTACCTCCGTCCCAGCCCCGCAATCTCCTCCCCGGTTGCGTCAATTTCCACCTGCACTTCACTCCCCGGCGGAACCCGGTTGGCTTCGTCCAGAAACTCCACCAGCACTTCCGCCCCCCGGAAGCCGCTCACCGTGCCTGGAACCTCACGCACGTCACTCAGCGTTTGCGGTCGCACCACCGCCACCTGTCCCTTGCGAATCCTCCGCATCTGCGCCTCATTGGGAGTCACCACCGCAAAGCGCACCGCATCCACTGGCGCGATCTCCATCAACGGCTCCCCGTTCGGACCCACATCCGTCCCCTCAACCGCGCGGATCTCGGTCACGACGCCTTCCACAGGCGCGAACACCTCTCCCAACCCCACATCTCCCTTGGCCGCTTCCCATTCCGCCAGCTTGTCTCCCAGCCGATTCCGGTCCAGTGTCAAGCTCTGCTGCAACGCCCCCTGTTGCGTCTCAGCCGTACGCAGCACTTCCTCCAGCGCGCGATGCTGACGCTCCGCCGCATCACGGGCTACCTGCGCCTCCTCAAACTTCACCCGCGCCGTCGCGCCTTGTTCGTGCAGCAGTCGTTGCCGCTCCGCCTCCTGTTGCACCAGGCGCAGTTGGCTGGCTGAACGCTCCACCTCGCTGCGTTGTCGGGTTACTTCCAGGGCGGCTCGCGCCAGTTCCTTCGTTGCTTCTTCCACGCGCACTGTCAGCGCGGAATGTTCCCCGGCCAGTCGCTGCTCAATCGCCTCGAAGGCCACATTGCGCACAATCGCCAGCAGGTCGCCTTCCTTCACCCGGTCGCCCTTGCGCACGTGCAGGCTTTGCAGCGTGCCGCTGGTATCAGGAAGCACGTCCACGGTGCTCGCCGTGCGCACCACGCCCTTCAACTGGATGTGCCCGCTTTCCTCCGCTGTCGGCGGTTGCGCCTGGCTCTCCGGGGCCGCTTTGTCGCTGGCGCGCTGCTGTCCCATCCAATAGGCGCCCGCCCCTACCGCCAGCAGCAGCCCCAACCATGCCAGATTTCGGCGCATTGCCACCCTTCCGTCGACCTTGTCTCAGGCCTTTGTTCACTGCAAGTTCCTGCTGCCATGCACTCTGTTCTTGCCATTCCGGCGATTGCGGGTTACCGTTGAAAGTTGCGATAGGTTCCCGGCCATGACTCACCGATTGGGCGATATCATTGACGACTTCTGCGTCAAGTGCAAACGGCTCACAAATCATCATATCGTTTCCTTGCTGGAGGAGAACCCGGCGAAGGTCAGATGTTGCTCCTGTTACCACGACCACGACTTCCGCTTTGAACAGCCTGAGCCCAAGAAGCCCTCCAAGAAGCAACTGGAAGAAGAGAACGCCAAGGCCAAGCTCCAGACCACCGAAGGCGATGCGGCCGTGGACGCCGACGAGGAGGAAGACGAGGACGAAGACGACACGGATTTCGCCGATGTCGATGACGACGACTAGTCTGGCTTTCCGCCCACCGCGCTTCCCCGGCTAACCTCCCGTTATGGCCGCAATCGCCAATGCCTCTTCGGCTGCTTCCGCACGGCTTGCCGTCGATGCCATTCGCACCCTTCAGGCTCACGGCCATCTGGCCTACCTGGTGGGCGGCTGTGTCCGCGATCAGTTGCTTGGCCGCACCCCGGACGACTTCGACATTGCCACCAGCGCGCATCCACCCCACATCCAGGCCCTCTTTCCGGATGCGCACCCCGTCGGCGCCAGCTTCGGCGTCATGTTGCTCCGCCGCCACGATGCCGAAGTCCAGATGGCCACCTTCCGCAGCGAAGGCGCCTATCAGGATGGCCGCCACCCCACCCGGTTGGAGTTCGTTCACCATCCCTCCCTCGACGCTCTCCGTCGCGACTTCACCATCAACGCCCTGTTCCAGGATCCCATCAGCGGAGAACTGCTGGACTTCCACGGCGGTCGCCAGGACCTTCAGGATGGCCTCCTCCGTGCCGTTGGCCAACCCGCCCGCCGCTTCGCCGAAGATCATCTGCGCATGCTCCGCGCCGTCCGTTTCGCCGCCCGTCTCGGTTTCGCCATCCACGCCGAAACAGCCAACGCCATCCGCGCGCAGGCCGCCAGCATCCAGCACATTTCCCAGGAACGGATCCGCGACGAACTCGTCCGCATCCTCACGGAGGGTCACCCCCGGCGCGGCTTTGAGTTGCTGGATGAACTCTCCCTGCTTGCTCAAATCCTGCCAGAGGCAAAGGCCATGCAGGGCGTCCAGCAGCCCCCCGAATTCCACCCTGAAGGCGATGTCTGGACACACACCATGCTCATGCTGGATGCCCTCCAGCAGCCTTCCTTAACCGTTGCCCTGGGCGTACTCTTCCACGACATCGGCAAGCCGGAAACCCAAACCATCACTGACCGGATTCGTTTCCACGGGCACGTCGAAGCCGGTGAGCGCATCGCCCACGCTGTCATGGCGCGCCTGCGCTTCTCCCAGGACCAAATCGAACAAGTAGTCGCCCTGGTCGCCAACCACATGAAGTTCATGCACCTGCGCGAGATGCGCCAAAGCACGCGCAAGCGCTTCCTGCGGCTGCCTGCCTTTGAGGAGCACATGGAACTGCACCGTGTCGATTGCCTCTCCAGCCATCGCAAGCTGGGCAACTATCAGTACGCCCGCGAACTACTGGAAACCCTGTCCACGCAGGAACTGCGGCCCCAACCCCTGCTGAATGGCGGTGATCTCATCGCCCTGGGCTACCAGCCTGGCCCGCGCTTCGGCGAAATCCTGCACGCAATGGAAGACCAGCAGTTGGAAGGTCGCCTGCTCACCCGCGAAGACGCACTCACCTGGCTGCGGGAAACCTATCCCGTGCAGGCTTAGCGGCCATCCGCAGCGCGCTCCACGGCATACGCCACCGTGGCCATCTCAAACAGCAGCCGGCTCACTGCCTGCATGTCCATCAGGCTGTTTGGATTCTCATGCAGCAGCACGACGCGCGCATGCCGCAGCACATCCGGGTGGAGTTCCGTCGATGGAACCGCGGCCCGGTCTACCAGGTGCAGATGCCGGGCCAACGGAACCCCTCCTGCGCCCCGTCCATCCACGCCCGCTTGCGCGAATTGCAGCAGGGCCTGCTGCACCGCGGATGGTACGCGCTCCACGCCATCGCCGGTATAGCCACTGGGATAGTCCCTTGGCCGCGGAGACCCATAGGGACAATGTACGCTCACCCCCAGCGAAGTCCTTACCGTCACCTCCATCACCAGATGCAAGCGCAGCGAGGCGCTCCACCGGGGACCGTTCCCTCCAGCCAACCCCACCTGCTTCAGCCGGGCAAACACTCGCACCGCCGCCCTCCGCCCCTGCGCCGTTCCCTGGTACCAAACCACCTGCCCCATCGCTCCACGCGCCGCCGGTGTCCATCGCAGGGCAGTTGCGATCTTGCCTGCCGCCTCCATATGCCGCAAGCTGCGCACCACGGTGTAGATCATCCCGCTCACCGATAGCAGCACAAGCAGGATGCCGAAACCGAAGATTAGCCAAACCGAAACGCCCACAGTGCCCCCACCTTCACCAGGAAGCCCGCAAATACCGGCCTCGCCGGATCATGGCTGGCGACGACGGTACAGCACAAAGCCCTTCGTTGCCGCTACCCGCTCATAACCCGCCATCCACTCCCGCAGTTCTGGATACT
>JALOKO010000247.1 GCA_025456495.1 Bryobacterales bacterium
TGGTTTGCATCAAGCCCATGATGGGCAGCCACCCTTCCACTCCCGCTGGACGGCTGGCGCGGAAGGGAAGGGAGAGACCTTCAAACTGCCGCACGAACAGATAGAACTCCACGCCAATCCAGAGGTTCAGCAGCGCGAAGGCAATCTGGATGCCACGGCGATAGCGTTGGCTGCGCTGCGGATCCACACGCTTGAGAAAGGCTTTCTTTGGCGGATGCGCGCTTGGGTTGGGGCGCTGCTGGTTCATCACGGGTGCGGCTGCCATCAGACGTAAGCTCCTTCCGGTTGCGGCTGCGGTGAGGCGCCATGCGCGCTTCCTGGTTGCTGCGCGGCTGAGGGCTGATAGCTGCAGCGTGGTTCCTCTGCCATGTAGTCACCCGAAACGGCCAGGGCGCGGGCGCGCGAGCCGCCACATAGGTGCCTGTAGTTGCAGTCCCCGCACTTGCCGCCCAGGGCGTCGCTATCCCGCAGTACCTGGAACAACGGCGTGTTGCGGTAGGCGTCCGCCAGCGACATCGTGCGCAGGTTCCCCGCGCTCACGGGCAGAAAGCCACTAGGGAAGATGTCGCCCGCGTGCGAAACAAACAGCAGCCCCTTGCCATCACGGATGCCCGCCTGCCGCAGCACGGCCGGACTGTCATCCATCATGCGCCGGGTTGCGCTGCTGGTGAGCCCCTCCGCTCGTTTGCGTTGCGAAACGTAGCGCCGGTAGTGCGGCGCTTCCGTGGTCTTGATGTCGAAGGGCGCCCGCGTTCCTAACTCGTACAGGAAAGCGAAGACCTGTTCGTACTCCTCCGCAGTCAGGTCATCGCTCTCCACCGCGCGTCCGGTGGTCACCAGAAAGAACACGCTCCACATCCGGGCGCCTGCTTGTTCCACCAGTTCGGCAATCCGGGGAAGTTGATGCAGGTTGCCGCGGGTCACCGTGGTGTTCACCTGCGTCTCCAACTGTGCGGCGCGCGCGGCGGCGAAGCCTCGCATGGTGAGCGCGTAGGATCCCTCCACTCCACGGAAGCGGTCGTGCGTCCCGGCATCTGCTCCGTCCACGCTCAGGGCGATACGGCACACCCCCGCGGTCTTGAATCCCGCAATTGCCTGCGGAGTCAACAACGGCGTCGCACTGGGGGTAACCGTGGTTCGTAACCCGATGGAGGTGCTGTAGCGCAGCAGCGGAAGCAGGTCAGGCCGCTTCAATGGGTCGCCTCCAGTGAAAACCATCAGCGGGTGGCCGAAGCCCTTCACCTGGTCCAGCAGGCGAAAGCCTTCCTCTGTGGTCAGTTCCGCTGGATGGCGGCTAGGCTGGGCGGTCGCGCGACAATGGCGGCAAGCCAGATCGCAGGCCTGGGTCACTTCCCATATCACCAGAAAGGGCGAATCCGAATAGTCCTTCACGCCCCAATCATGCCAGTGCTTGCAAGGTTCGCTCAGTGACTTCCGTCACTGACCCCAACAAAATCAAGCTCTACGCTAAAGGAGCGTGCTGTCCGTTTTACAATTCGCTTTCGGCCTCAGAGCGCAAGCCCGCCGCATCCAGCACCCGTACCCTCCGTCGCTCAATCACGATAAGCCCTTCGGCTTGGAAACGGCTGAGGTTCCGCGACACCACCTCGCGCACCGTGCCAATGCGCATCGCCAGCTCTTCGTGGCTGAGGGGCAGGGCGAACTCCTCCCCATGCTCCGCTTGCCAGTCCATCAGTTGGCGGGCCACCCGCTGCCGCACGCTCCCAAAGGTAACCGCTTGCAGCAGCATCACCAATTGGCGCAGGCGCTGTCCGGTGACACGCAGCATCTTCAGGGCGATTTCCGGGTGTTCGCGGCATGCCCGGTGCAGGCTGGCCTTCGGGATGATGTAGGCCACCGTGTCCCGTACAGCGGCCACGCTGGCCGGGTAGGGTCCGCCATCGAAGACGGGAACCTCCGCTACCGTGGCCGGCGCCGCTTCCAAGGCCAACATAATTTCTCTGCCGGACGAGGTGGTCTTGACGATCTTCACCACCCCGGCCCCAATCAGGTAAAGCCCTTCGCAGGTCATCCCTTCGGTGAACAGGATCGCGCCTGCTTCGTAGCGTCGTTCCACCGCCAGCGTGGCCAAGGTGGCGCGCTCTTCGGGGTCCAGCCCCGCAAACATCGGAATTTGGGCGAGGGTCTCGTTCGCGGTAAGGGGAACGCCTCCATTCGAGTGCAAGGGAGATTGCGGCATGGCATGTAGAATCGAACCCCACTGTAGCGCATGCAACGTCTGCATCGCCATCTGCCCCGTGGGAGCAATCCGCGAACTCGCTTCCGGCGTCACCATCCATCCCTTGCTTTGCACCGAGTGCCTTGGCTTCGCCGACGCCCCGGTCTGCATCCCGGTCTGCCCTTGCGATGCCATCTCATGGGGCTTGCCGCAACCATCCGTTTATCAACTGGAGCAAGCCTCCAGCCTTCTCACCAGGAGTCCCCAATGACCCAGGATTTCGTCTATCACGAAGACATTCGCAAGCACAGTGACATCCCGCCCAACGGCATCCTTAGCGCGACGCTGCAGACGGATGCTCGCAGCAAAGTGGTCCAGTTCGTCTTCGCGCCCGGGCAGGAGCTCAGCGCCCATACCGCGCCATGTCCGGCCCTGCTCTACTTTGCCAGCGGCCAGGCCAAGGTCACTCTGGGCGAGGAAACCCGCGAAGCCAGCGAGGGAACCTTCATCCACATGGCGGCCAAGCTGCCGCATGCCATTCACGCCACCACGGAAGTGGTGATGCTGCTGGTGATGCTGAAGGGCTAGCCCGGGAGGCTATTGCAGCACTTCATCCCAGGCTGCATTCAGGTTTAGCGTCAGCCCGCCCAAACGGGGAATCTCGGCCATGGCCGGGACCGGGTGGCGGTGTTCGCCATCGGGCGGGAACAGCGCCGCGTGGCCTTTCTCGCTGTCCACCCGCAGGGCAGCGCGCGCGCCTTCGCGCATCCAGCGGTGGCACTTCTTGCGCAACGCGCCCAGGGTGTCGCCGGGGCTCATCACTTCAGTCACGAAGTCAGGGCAGACCGGGGGGAAAGCCGCGTAGGTCTTCGTCATCCAACGCCGCCAGTTGCCGCGGGCTGAGCCACGCTACATCTGGCGAGAGGATTGAGCCATCGGCAAGCCGGAACCCCACGTCCGATGGGTAGGTCTTGCCCATCCGTTGCTGGCGTGCCCAGCGCAACACCTGGGCGTAGAGGACGCCGGAAGCTATCCCTGAGCTCGATCCCGTTGGCGACATCACCATCATCCTTTCGCGCCCGTACCACTCCACCTGGAAGACCTGGTTGCGCGCGGAGAACTGCATCCGTTCCCTGTCGCTCACGGGGCCGCGTCATTGGATGCGGGCGGTCCCCATCTTCCCCGGTCTGGCAGTACGAGTTGCAGGATGGCCTCAGGTTTCATTCTCCCGCATCGCCTTGGCGCCACCGCATTGCCTTGGCGCCACCGCATCGCCTTGGCGCCACCGCATTGCCTTGGCGCCGTTACACCGGTCATCCCAATAGCTGCGCCCGGCATGCTGCGCCATGCAGCAGGACCCCGCGCGCTGCTCCCCTATAATGGAGAGCATGTCCACCGTCATGGCGCCGCTGGCGACCGCTGAACAGCTTGCGAAGTACGAGGCCGTCATTGGCCTGGAAGTCCACGTCCAACTGGGCACCAACTCAAAGATCTTTTCCACCGCGCCAAACGCCTTCGGCGAGGCCCCCAACACCTTGGTGACGCCACTCTGTCTGGGCATGCCGGGCACCCTTCCGGTTCTGAACAAGGGCGTGGTGGAATATGCCGTGCGCGTGGGACTGGCGCTGAATTGCGACATCCGTCCGGTGTCCATTTTCGCCCGTAAAAACTACTTTTATCCGGATCTTCCGAAGGGCTATCAGATTTCGCAGTACGACCAGCCCACCTGCGAACACGGTTGGATTGACGTTCCCCTCGATGGCGCGAAGAAGCGCATTGGCATCACCCGCGCGCACCTTGAGGAAGACGCCGGCAAGAGCATCCACGACGGCTTCAAGGATTCCTCAAAGTACAGCTACGTGGACCTCAATCGGTGCGGCGCGCCGCTGGTGGAGATCGTCAGCGAGCCAGACATCCGCACCTCCGACGAAGCCTACGCCTACCTCACGGAATTGAAGCTGGCGCTGCAGTTCGCGGGCGTCTCCAGTTGCGACATGGAGAAGGGACAACTGCGTTGCGACGCCAACGTCAGCGTGCGTCCCGTGGGCCAGCAGAAGTTTGGCACCAAGGCCGAGATCAAGAATCTGAACTCCTTCCGCTTCGTCAAACTGGCCCTGGAGTACGAAATCTCCCGGCAGGTTGGCTTGATTGAAGCCGGCGGCGCCGTGGCCCAGGAAACCCGCCTCTACAATGCCACCACCGGGGAAACCGTCAGCATGCGCAGTAAGGAGCATGCTCACGATTACCGCTACTTTCCGGAACCGGACCTCCTGCCGCTGAAGATCAGTCAGACTTGGCTGGACGAGATCAAGGCCTCCATGCCGGAACTCCCCTCCGCCAAGCGCCAGCGCTTCGTGGAAAGCTACGGCCTGCGCGACTACGACGCGCAAGTGCTCACCCTCACCAAGGAACTCAGCGACTATTTCGAGGCCGCTGCGCGCGCGTCGTCCAACCCGAAGACCGCCGCCAACTGGGTGACAGGCGAACTGCAGGGCGCCCTGAACGCCGCCGGCAAGGACATCGCCGATAGCCCAGTGAGCGCAGCGCAACTTGGTGAGTTGGTCTCTCTCATTGAAAAGGGCGAGCTCTCCGGCAAGCTTGCCAAAGAGATCTTCGCCAGGATGATGGAGACCGGCGATGCCGCCCCCGTCATCATGGAACGCGAGGGCCTCAAGCAGATTTCAGACACCAGTGAACTGGAGCGCATTCTGGACGAAGTCATCGCCGGCAACTCGGCTCAAGTGCAACAGTACAAGGGCGGCAAGACGGCGGTGATCGGCTTCCTGGTGGGTCAGGCGATGAAGGCCTCCCGCGGCCAGGCGAACCCGCAGATGGTGAACGAACTGCTTCGCGGCAAGCTCGACGGCTAACGCACCCCATGGGTATCTCACGCCGCTGGACCATCCTTCTCATCGCTGTGGCCATGCTCTTGTGCTCCCACCGGATGCACGCCCAGGACAGGCTGGGCATGCAGACCCGCCAGGAGACCTTCCAGCTTGTTTGGAAGACCGTCCACGACCGCTACTTTGACCCTTCCTTCGGCGGTCTGGATTGGAACGCCATCCGTGATGAGTTCCAGCCGCTGGCGTTGCAGGCCGCTGACGACGCCGCCTTCTATTCCGTCCTGCAACAGATGGTGGATCGTCTCGGTCAATCGCACTTCCAGGTCATGCCGCCCTTTTGGCTCAGCACCCGCCAAATCGCCCGACGTGGCAGCGCCTCGGCAGGCATCCAGTTAGCCTTGGTGGCGGAGCAAGCCGTGGTCTGGCGCATCCGCAGCGAATCCAGCGCTGACCTGCCCGCCTTGCGCTCCGGCTGCGTGTTGCATCAGGCGGGCGAGATTCGCATGGAGACCTTGCGCGCTGATCTTCAGCGGCAAGGGAAGGACTCGCGCCTTGCCTCAAGACTCCTGCTGGAGGCAGCCAGCGTGGCGCTCACCGGCCCCTTCGGCCAACAACTCGATCTCCGGTTCCAATGCGGGGATGCGCCGCTGCAGTCCGGCGCCATCACCCTGCGCGGCTCCAACGCTGAGCGGTCAGAGCAATTGGGCCTGATGCCTCCCATGGATACTGAGTTCGAAGTCCAGCGTCTGCCCGGCGATATCGTTGTGGTTCGCTTCAATCTCTTCGTGATGACGCTGCTGCCCCGCATCCGAAGCGTCATCCAGCAGGCCGCCGCCGATGGCGCCAAGGGCCTTATCTTCGATGTGCGCGGCAATCCGGGAGGCATTGGCGCCATGGCCAACGGCCTTGCGGGCTATCTGGTGAAGCAGCGCGTCAGTCTGGGCGCGATGAGGCTACGAGGAACTGAGCTGAAGTTCCTTGCCTTCCCGCAGGACAGCCCGTACCTGGGTCCGGTGGCTGTCTTGATTGATGGCGCCTCTGCCTCTACCTCTGAGATTTTCGCCGCGGGCCTGCAGGAACTGGGCCGCGCCATCGTGGTGGGTGAACGCAGCATGGGCGCGGCGTTGCCGTCGTTCTTCATGGAGCTTCCGC
>JALOKO010000248.1 GCA_025456495.1 Bryobacterales bacterium
AGGTTGAATTTTCTGTTCACTTTCCAGGACGGGAGTGAATTTCGAAACCAAAACGGGTTTGACCCGCCGGCGCAGACTGGAAACATGAATGGAACCGTGCGGCGCGATATGAACTACGTTTTGAGTTACGACAAGACGATCTCCGCTACCCGGGTTCTGAAGCTGCAGATGAGCTACAACCGCTTTGTACAGAACTTCCCGGATGTGTCGGATCCGACATTCACCGTGGAACAGCTTGGCATGCAGGCCTTGCCGGAAGTACCTACCTTCCCAACCAGGCTTGCGCCACGGATGAACGTGGGCGGTTTCGCAGCGATTTTCGGAAACCAATTCATCAACGAGAGCTCACGGCAACAAATCAATTTCCAGGGTAACCTGGCGGAAACACGGGGGAATCACTCTCTTAAATATGGGTTCGAAGTGGCGCAACTTCTGAACCATAATCGTGCTTCCGGGAGAGCAGGCGGCGAGTTCACCTTCAACGATCAGTGGACGCGACAGTTTTTCGGGATTAGCCAGGGGGTTCGTGATGGAAGCTCCGTGGCTTCCCTGCTGCTAGGGAACATCGCCAGTGGCTTCGTTGCCTTTAATGATACCTTCCTGCGTCGACAACCCTATGTTGCAGGCTTCTTCCAGGATGACTGGAAGGTAACGCGGACCTTTACCCTGAATCTAGGGCTGCGCTACGACATTCAGTATCCACTGATTGAAATTCACAATCGGTTGAATCGTGGTTTTGATTTTGACACCCCCCAGGCCAATAGCGATGTCATTTTGCAACGCTGGCAGGAATTGGCGGCGACCAATACCAACTTCCCGGCTCCGCCTTCCGTCATTCGTGGCGGACTGTTATTTGCCGGACGAAACGGGCAACGGCGCAGGGTGTATAACTGGGACTTCACCAACATCCAGCCCCGGTTCGGTTTTGCATGGAATTTCGCAAACAAGATGGTGCTTCGTGGCGGTGGCGGCATTTTCCACCGCACCGACACTCGTGGCAACATCGCCACCGGCTTCAGCCTGAATACCAACTACATCAACTCGCTGGACGCCGGCCAAACCCCATCCAGCGGACTCACGGGACCCTACTCCCTGGATCGGCCCTTCCCGGATGGCATCGTGAACCCCTTTGGAGCCAATCTTGGAATTGGCACCAACTTCGGCGCCGGTGTCAGCTATGACAATCCCAATCGCCCCATCCCCAGAACTCGCCAGTGGTCTCTCACCCTGGAACGGGAACTCCCCTGGTCGTCTGTGTTGGAGCTGAGCTATGTCGGCTCTCGCACGACGCAGGAGGGCCGGGGAATCCAGTTGGGAGACATGAGTCAGGCTGACTGGGATCGCGCCCAGTTGGAGCCCGGTTTCTTCCAGCAGGCGGTCCCGAACCCCTTCTTTGGCAATGCCCAAGCGGGCACGTTGTTGAATTCGCAGGCCAATATCTCCCGAAGAGACCTGCTGCGGGGCTTCCCTGGCTTCACGAGTGTGTTCGATAACGTCAATACTTTTGGTCGCGTTTGGTACCACGGTTTGCAGGTTCGCTTTGAGAAGCGGATGTTGGGCGACCGCTCCCGCGTGGGGGCATTTACGGTGGTTACTGCCTACACGTGGTCGAAGATGATGGAGAATGGCCTGCGCAACGATTATGCCTTTGCCTGGCAGGAACCCCTGAATCAGGTCACGGGCGAAGATCGTACGCATAACTTCACGACTGCCGCCATTTGGGATTTGCCATTCGGCAAGGGCCGGTCATTGCTAACTGAGATGAATCCCCTGGGGCAGGCGATTCTTGGGGGATGGACTGCCAACTTCAACCTGATTTACCAGTCTGGCGTACCGCTGGCAGCGTGGCGCGACTGGGAGTTCCGGTGTGGAGATCCCGGCGCCGTGTAACGGTCTGAGAATCAGTGGTTCTTCAACGACCGCACCCGATTCGCGGAGTGCTGGCGGCAGCTTCGCCCCTTCGAGTACCGCGAACTACCGGCGCGGTTCCACCAGCTTCGCAGCCAGACCGCTCCTCAATTCGATGTGATGGTAAACAAGAAGTTCAACCTCACCGAGCGCTTCCGGCTGGAACTTCGTGGCGAGGCCTTCAACGCCCTCAACACACCGTTGCGCGGGGATGCGCCCAGCGCGAACCCGCAAGCTGCCGCGTTCGGCATCCTTCCTGTTGCCCAGTTGAATTTTCCCCGGAATGTTCAGCTAGGCATGCGGTTGTACTTCTAGCGACCACCTCACCGGCCAGGGCGAACTTGGCCTGTGTTGTCTCGGGTGGCTGGGCATCCTGTGGATGTTCAGCCGCCCTTTCTGTGATGGTCTGCTTGCGATGGGTTGCGGGCGAAAAAAAACGGCTCCCAAGTGGGAGCCGCAATGCAAAGGAAACAGACAGGATGACTCTTGGGAGCTAGGATTCGCAGCACGGCAAACGGCGCCTTCGCTGCGTATCCACACCACTGTTGACGATGCACGGGTAGAGTTCGTTTCGTAATTTCCAAGCGTGCTTGCTGGCGCCCTGTTTTTCCGCGATTTCGTTATCCGGGCGTCCGATTTGCGTCTGGATTTGGCGCTTCAACCCCTACAATGGAGGTATGCACCCCCGGGTCGACCAGCGGCGCCGACCGCCCGTGGCAGGGTCCGCTAATGGCAGTGTTTGCTGAGAACAGTGTTTGCAGAGAACAGTGTTTGCTGAGAACAGTGTTTGCTGAGAGCGGGAGCTGCCGGCAGCAGGGGTCGCGATGCATGCCCTTGCTGGGTGCAGCTGCAATTTCTGTTGTCCAAGGAAGGCTACCAGACGGCATTGGCCCACAACGGCGCTGAGGCCATCGATGTGTTCCAGCAGTTTCGGCCGGATGGCATTCTGCTGGACGTAATCCTTCCCCGGATGTCCGGCCTGGAGGTGCTGCGGCGCATCCATGCGCAACTGCATCCGCAAGCCCGGCTCCCATTCACGGTGCTGCTTACGGGCCTGAACCGGCAGGATATTCCCGCTGATATCATGAGCTTGGGCGCGGTGGCCCATTGCCCGAAGCCTGTTGCCCCCAGCGCGTTGCTGCGTTTATTGCACCTGCATGGCCTATATGGCTATGCGCATCACTGCGGAGGAGGCGCCGTCCTGCGGGCAGGACTGTAGTTGGGCCGGGTGACCGCCGATTGCTTGTTTGTTGTTGGGCTTCATGGATTCGAACTACGGTTTTCAGCCTTATCCACAGCACGATGCCGCCGCCGCATTTGAGCCGCAGGTGCGCAAAGCGCTGTTCGGACGACCCGCGGAGTTCGCCTCCGCCACCGGATGCGCCGTGGCTTGGGAGTACGGAGGCCTGCTGTCCTGGGTGGTGGCCTCGCCGGACGCGTGTTTCACGATTGAACACGGGCAGTTACGGATGCGCGCCGGATTTCGTCAGGAGGACCACTCTCCACGTGGCCCCGATGGCCGGAGCGGGCTTGATGGCCAGAGCGGGCAAACCGGGCGCGACGGGCAAAATGGGCGCGACGGGCAAAATGGGCGCGACGGGCAAAATGGGCGCGACGGGCACGAACGGAACGAAGACGGCGGCGTGGCTGGCGTCGAGGCCATTGTGGATGTCCTGGTGAACGCGGAGGACCAACTGGCCCTGCTCCCGCCGTCCGTGGCAGACCCGTCCGTGGCAGACCCGTCCGTGGCGGGCCTGTCGCTGGTAAACCCGTCCCTGGCATCCGGCGCGGAGGCCGTTACCGAAGAGGCCGCCGTCGCGCAAGCTACTGTCGCGCAGGCCGCCGCCGAACAAAAGGCTGAGCGGGAATATCGGTGCGTTCCGGCCACCGTGCAGAACCAACTGATTGGCTATATCCACATCTGCTGTCCATCGCGTCTGGCGCGGTCGGGTCTGGTGGGCATGCTGGGCTACATGTTGGAGATGGTGGAGAAGGAACGCCAGGAGGATTCCCTGCTGCAAGAGCTCTCAGCCAGTTGGGAGAGCCTGGACGCCCTTTTCGAGTGGACCGTTGACATGCGCAACCTGCCCAACCGGCAGGAGATGCTGAACCGCATCATTGAACGCGCGGTTGCCGTTCGCCCTGGGGCGCGCGCCATCCTTTGGATTGAGGAAGGGGACCTGTTGTTGCCTACAGCCTGGGTTGCTGAAGCCAGGCCGCAGCCCCGCTCAAAGAGCGTTGGCGTGGTGGGTCGCGCGCTGGACCAGCGCAATAGTCTGGTATTGCGCCGCGCCGGACGCCTGTCGCAGATTCTGGATACCGAACCGGAATTGCGCACCGCGACCTCTGTGGTGGTGGTTCCCATCTCTACGCAGAGCCAGTTGCATGGCGCGCTGGAGGTATGGTCAGACGACGACGAAATCGAGTTCGAGTCTCCGCAGTTGCGCTTGCTGGAGGCGCTGTCCATGCAGGCGGCGCTGGTGGTGGAGAATGACCGCCTGTACAGTTCCCAAATCGAGTCAGAGCGATTACGACAGGAAGTGGACATCGGGTCGCGCATCCAGCAGTCGTTGCTGTTCTCAAAGGTTCCTGAGCGTATCGAAGGGGCGGAGATCGCCTCGTTGACCTTGCCGTCGCAAACCATCGACGGCGACTTTTACGACATCGTCGATCACAACCCGCACTGCTTCGACGTGGTAGTGGGTGACGTGATGGGCAAGGGCGTACCCGCGGCGATTCTGGCTGCGGGGGCGAAGAGTGGCCTTTTTCGAAGCCTGTGCCAGTTGATGGTGGACGCAGGCAGGCGCGACATCCCCCAGCCGGATGCCATTGTCAGCAAGCTGAATAGCGCACTGGCTCGCCAGATGATGAGCGTGGATAGCTTCGCCAGTATGAGCTATGCCCGCTTCAACCTCAAGACCAAGACAGTTACCTTCGTGGACGCGGGACACACCAAGACCTTCCACCTGCGCGTGCGCGATCACCAGACCTTCCTGCTGCAAGGAGAGAACCTGCCGTTGGGCATCCTTGAGGATGAGGTTTACCAGCAGATTGCCCATGGTTTCGAGCCTGGGGATGTGTTCGTTTTCTATTCCGATGGCATCACCGAGGCGCGCAACGCGGAGGGCGAATTCTATGGTGAGTTCCGCCTGTACGATTGCGTCCGCAAATCCACTGACCGTACGGCCGACGGCCTTGTCCGCGCCATCCGGCAGAGCGTGGTCTCCTTTTCCGGGCGGGAGGTGTTTCTGGACGACCTCACCTGCGTGGTGGTGCGCATTCAGCCGAACTCCGCCCAAGCCATCGTTACCCGGGAAAGCCGCGTCTTCACCAGCGACCTGCGGGAACTGTCGCGCATCCGCCAATGGGTGAACGACCTATGGTTGCGATGGGCGCCTCGCGAGCACGAGGAAGCCGCGCTGTACCAGTTAGTGCTGGCCGTGAATGAGGTGTCCAGCAACGTCATGCGCCACGCCTACAAGGGCGACGGGCAGCAGCGCATTCGCATGCGGGCCTGGGTACAGCGCAATCGCTTTGTGCTGGAACTGGCCCACACCGGAGAACCCTTCGACCCGCAATCGAAAGAGGCGCCGGTCTTTGATGGTAGCCGCGAGGGCGGTTTCGGCGTCTTCATTATCGAGAATTCCGTGGACGAAATCGTCTATTCCCGCAATGATGGCGACTGGCACACGATTAGAATAGAAAAGAGCTACTTCGCTCCCGCACAGGAAAAGGATTGACCTATGGCCATTGTGACCCTGAATTTAGACGATGTCGTTGTTGTGGAAGTCCCCGGACCCAGCCTGGACGCCAGCAATTCCAAAGACTTCAAGGCCGAAGTCGGCTCCATCCTGAACTCGTCGCAGAAGGTGATCTTTGACCTGGAGCACCTGGGATTCGTGGATTCCAGTGGACTGGGCTCAATCCTGTCGTGCTTGCGACAGTTGAATGGCGCGGGAGGCGACCTGAAGCTGTGCGGCATGACCAAGCCGGTGCGCGCGTTGTTTGAGTTGGTGCGGATGCATCGGATTTTCGAGATCTACGAATCGCGTGACGAAGCGCTGGCTGCGTTCAAGAGCCCCGGATCGGTGCCCCCGCTGGGTCGCTAGCAACGGCGCGACGACCATTTTCCCGAATCCCCGGCTGTTTCTCTAGCATCCCTATCGTTACGATAGAGTTTGAGGAGGCAGCCATGAGCGCCGCAGCCGTCCCAATCCCTCATCCCGCAAGCGAGGGTTCGCTGCTGACGATGATCGGCGGTACGCCCTTGCTGCGTATTGCGTCGTTAGGCCGGGGCATGGCGGGGGTGGAAGTCTGGGCCAAGGCGGAGCATTTGAATCCGGGCGGCTCAGTGAAGGATCGTCCGGCCTTGCGGATGATTCAGCAGGGCATCCGGGAAGGGAAACTGACGCCGGAAAAGACGCTGCTGGATTCCACTAGCGGCAACACGGGCATTGCCTACGCGATGATTTGCAGCGCGTTGGGCTACCGGGTGAAGCTGTGCATGTCGGCGGGGGCCAGCAAGGAACGGCAAGCGATCTTGAGGGCGCACGGGGTGGATCTGGTGTTGACTCCGGCGGCCGAAAGCAGCGATGGCGCTGCGCGTCGCTGCCATGCCTTGTACGCGGAAGACCCCGACGCCTACTTCTACCCGGACCAGTACAACAACCCGGCCAACTGGCAGGCGCACTATCACGGCACGGGTGTGGAGATTCTGCAGCAGACCAGCGGAAACGTCACGCATTTCGTGGCGGGTGTGGGCACCAGCGGCACCCTGATGGGGGTTGGGCGACGGCTTCGACAGGAACTGCGCCGGGTAACCCTGGTGTCGGTGCAGCCCGCGGTGGCCCTGCACGGGCTGGAAGGGCTGAAGCACATGGAGACCGCCATTGTGCCGGGCATTTACGATCCGGCGCTGGCGGATGCTGATCTGCGGGTGGAGACGGAGGATGCCTGGCGGATGTGCAAGCGCATGGCGCGGGAAGAGGGACTGCTGATTGGTGTCAGCGCGGGCGCGAATCTGGTGGCGGCAGAGCGTCTGGCGCAGTCCATCGCCTCACGGCGTGAACGCGCTACCATCATCACTATCCTGTGCGATGGCGCCGCCAAATACCTGAGTGAGCATTTTTGGAATGATCCGGATTACTGATGAACCCTGGCGTGTGATGGTGGAGCACGCCCAGCGCACGTACCCCACCGAGTGCTGCGGCGCGATGCTAGGCCGCACGTTGCGTGCGTCGGAAGCCGGCTCCACGGTTGTCGGGGAAGGGGAGACGGACATCCGCGAAGTGGTTCGCGCCATCCCTTTGGAGAACACTTACGATGGCGGGCAGGAGGATCGCTATGAGATCCGCCCCACTGACCTGTTGCGCGTGGAACGCGAAGCGCGCGCGGAAGGACTCACGCTGCTGGGCATCTACCATTCGCACCCGGATTGCGGGGCCTACTTTTCGAAAACCGACCTCGAAAACAGTTGCCCCTGGTATCTGTTTCTGGTGATCTCCATCCAGAAGGGCGTGTACGCGGAAGCCAATTGCTTCCAGCCGAACGCCGACATGACCGAAGCGCCGCCCGTGCCGCTGGAGCTTCCCGCATCTCTCACACTGACCGCAAAGGAAACCGTCTAGCCATGACCCACATCAGCATCCCCACACCCCTGCGCCAGTTCACCAACGGCCTGGATAGCGTCGCGGTGGAAGGCGCCACCGTAGGGGAACTTCTGGATGCGCTCACCGCCCAATTCCCTGGCCTGAAGGGACACCTGTTCAACGACGAGGGCAAGTTGCGCAGCTTTGTGAACGTCTACTTGAATGACGAGGATATCCGCTATCTACAGAAGACGGCGTCGCCCGTGAAGGATGGCGACAGCATTACGATTATTCCCAGCATCGCTGGAGGCACATCGGGGTTCGGCGCCGGCAGAACCGGGATTGCCAGGGTTAAGGCCAGCGTTGTCGGGGTCAGCCCGTCGCGATAAAAGGACGAATGCACCATGGCCACATCCATTGAAACCGCAGCGGCGCGCGGCGCCGAGCTTTCCAACGACGAGATTCATCGCTATAGCCGTCATCTGATTCTGCCGGAAGTGGGGATGGACGGGCAGCGGAAACTGAAGGCGGCGCGCGTGCTGCTGGTGGGCACGGGCGGCCTGGGTTCCCCGGCCGCGATGTACCTTGCGGCGGCGGGCGTGGGCACCATCGGGTTGGTGGACTTCGACGTCGTAGACGTCACCAACCTGCAACGCCAGATCATTCACGGCACCCGCGATATCGGGCGCAAGAAGATCGCCTCGGCCATGGAGACGCTGGCCGACCTGAACCCGCACACCCGCCTTATCGCGCATGAGGAAGCCCTCACCAGCGCCAACGCCCTGGAGATCCTGCGTGGCTATGACATGGTGGTGGATGGCACCGACAATTTCCCCACCCGCTATCTGGTGAATGACGCTTGCGTGCTGTTGGGGATCCCCAACGTCTACGGCAGCATTTTCCGCTTTGAGGGTCAGGTGACGGTGCTGTGTACATCGGACGGTCCCTGCTATCGCTGCATGTACCCGGAGCCTCCACCACCAGGCTTGGTGCCCAGTTGCGCCGAGGGCGGTGTCCTGGGGATCCTGCCCGGGGTGGTGGGTTGTCTACAGGCCACCGAAGCCGTGAAATTGATTCTGGGGATCGGCAATCCACTCATCGGGCGGCTGCTGACCTACAATGCCCTCGAGATGAGCTTCCGCACTTTCAAGGTGCGCCGTGACCCGGACTGGGCGCCGAACACCCCGCATCCTGGGATCCAGGGCTTGATTGACTACGCACAGTTCTGCGGTGTGCCGCATGGCAGCGAGTCTCCCAAACAGGA
>JALOKO010000249.1 GCA_025456495.1 Bryobacterales bacterium
CGTGGGCCAATCCTCGGGGGTATCGGTGGGCAGTGCTTGCGGGTCCGGGCCAGGGTCAATGCCAAACGCAAACAGCGCATCCCAATCGGCATGGAAGGCAGGCAAGCCCAGCGCGCCTTTGCCCAGCAGGTTCCAATCGAAGGCCTCCAGGTGGCCAAGGTAAAACAGGAAGCGATGCCGTTCCTCCACGGCGCGTGCAAGCAAGGCGCCGGGTGCGAGGATGGTGAAGAGGGCGTCGGAAGCAGCGCGGGCTTCCTTCCAGTGGCTGCTAGGCTGGCTCTGCATGCGTATTGGGAGGCATAAGCGATGGAGGCCAACAGCCACCCTGTCGCTCACGACTACGGTATCAGATGCGCATTGTGTGCGCGCAGCACTGCAATCAGACGATGAATTTGCCCGGTCGAATTTGCCCGGTCAGAATTGCCAAGCAGCATTTCGCCTGCTCGAATCTGCCTGAGCCAACTGCGCGGCTGGGGCAATGCGGGCGGCATCGGCCTCTGCCCCCTTCCCGCTACAATAGAGCCCTTCCCGCTACAATAGAGCCCTTCCCGCTACAATAGAGGTTGGGCAAATCATCCGCCCTTCCCTTTCCACACCACCTCATGCAATCGTCTTCGTTTCCCCATCCCATCTACACCGAAACGGTGCTTCAGCCCAATTTTCAGGATGCCCAACAGTGGTTCCTGCATCCGCTGATGGCCCTGCATCGCGCCCACGCCGTCATGCTGTGGGAATGTGGGCTGCTTACCGACGACGACATCCGCCGCATCCTTGTCGGACTGGATTCGCTGGATGTCTCCGCGCTGGAGACTGTGCGCTACAGCGGGGACTGCGAGGACCTTTTCTTCCACATCGAAGCGCAGTTGGCCGCCGGTTGCGGAGCCGCAGTCGCCGGCAAACTGCACACGGCGCGCAGCCGCAACGACATCGACATCACCCTCTACCGCATGGTGTTGCGCACGGAAATCCTGCACATCCTGGATGCCTTGCTGGCCTTGATGGCCCGCCTGCTGCAGATGGCCGAAGCCCATGCGGCATCGCTGATGCCAGCCTACACCCATACCCAACCGGCCCAGCCGACTACGCTGGGGCACTACCTGATGGGGGTGGTGGAGTGCCTCCACCGCGATGCCACGCGCCTTTGTGCGGCGTACGTGACCGTGAACCGCAATCCGCTGGGCGCCTGCGCCATCACCACCACCGGCTTCCCCATCAACCGGCATCGCACCGCCGAATTGCTGGGCTTTGACGGACTACAGGAGAACTCCATCGGCGCGATCGCCGCCACGGATTACGTGGCCGAAACGATGGCCGCCATTTCCGTGGCGATGCTGAACTGCGGCAAGTTCACCCAGGATCTGCTGCTGTGGTCCACGCAGGAGTTCGGCTTCCTTCGCGTGGGCGATGCGTGGGCGCAAATCTCCAGCATCATGCCCCAAAAGCGAAACCCGGTGGCGTTTGAGCATGCGCGCATTCAGTGCAGCCGCGCCTTCGCCCAATCGCAGGCGGTGCTTACCTGCGCGCACAATACGCCCTTCGGCGACATCGTGGATAGTGAGGACGACCTCTGGCCGGCGGTGTTTCGCGCCACTGAGGACGCCCGCCGCAGCCTGCGTCTTCTGGAGGGCGCGCTGGCGGATGTGGAGGTGAACACAGCGCGCATGCGGCAGTTGGCGCATGCCCGCTTCATCACCGTCACTGAGGTGGCCGATACCCTGGTGCGCGATGGCGGCCTCACCTTCCGGACTGCCCACGAGGTGGTGGCGCGCGCCGTGAAGCAATGCGGCGCCGACGATTCGCTGGATGCCATCCATCGCGCTTTGGGCGAGGCCGCCCAGGTGGTGCTGGGCGGGCCGCTGCCACTGGCGGAAGCGCAGGTCCGCGCCGCCTTGGATCCTCAACACTTCGTAAACGTCCGCGCCATCCCGGGCGGCCCGGCGCCCGATCCCTTGCGGGCCGCCATCGCAAACGCGTCCGCATCCTGCGCTCACCATCAACGCTGGCGCACCGAAGCATTGCGCAAGCTGCAATCGGCCAGCGATCTTTTGGGCGCGTCCGCATCCGCCGCCGGTCACCCGCAACCCAACCTCAACGGAGCCCAGCCAACTCATGCCTGACACCCGGTACCACCTCCGTGATCGCCCCCGCCGCAACCGGCGCACGGCGGCGCTGCGCGGGCTGATGCGTGAGACGGAACTGTCGCCCGCGCACCTCATCCTGCCCCTGTTCGTCACGGAGGGCGAGGACACCCGCATCCCCATTGGCGCCATGCCCGGCTGCTACCGGCTGAGCCTGAAGCACATCGTGCACCTCGCCCGCGAGGCCTACGGATTGGGTGTTCCCGCCGTGGCCCTCTTTCCGGTACTTGCCGACAGCTTGAAGGACAAATACGCGACCGAATGCAAGAATCCCGACGGGCTGCTGCAGCGCACCGTGAAGGCCCTGAAGGACGCACTGCCCGCACTCGCGGTGATTACCGACGTGGCCATGGACCCCTATTCCAGCGACGGCCACGATGGCCTGGTGAAGGACGGGGAAATTGTCAACGACGAGACGGTGGAGATCCTGGCCGAGATGGCCGTCGCCCAAGCCGCGGCGGGCGCTGACCTGGTGGCCCCTTCAGACATGATGGATGGTCGCGTCGGCAAAATCCGGGAGGCGCTGGACGGCAATGGCTTCATCAACACCGGCATTCTGGCCTACTCCGCCAAGTACGCCTCTGCCTTCTACGGCCCTTTCCGCGAGGCTCTGGACTCGGCCCCCCGCTCAGGCGACAAGAAGACCTATCAGATGGATCCGGCCAACCGTCGCGAAGCCATCCGGGAAGTGATGCTGGACGTGGCGGAAGGCGCTGACATCGTGATGGTGAAGCCCGCCCTCGCCTATCTGGATGTCATCGCCGACGTGGCGGCGAATGTTGACCTCCCCGTGGCCGCCTATCAGGTGAGCGGGGAGTACGCCATGATCAAGGCCGCCGCCGCCAACGGCTGGCTGGATGAGGATCGCGTGGTGGCAGAGACGCTCACGGCCATCCGTCGCGCGGGCGCGGACATGATTCTCACCTACTTCGCCATCGATTACGCACGGCGCCTGCACTAGCGCGAGGATCAATGCGCGACGGGGCGGGTAGCCCCTTCCGGCAGCCCGTCCCGCCCCCTTCCGGCGAGCCATGTTGCAAGGGCGCGCCTTACCACACCCGGCAGCGATCTTCGCGCACCATGGGGTCGCCCGCCTTGCAGCCAAAGGCCTCGGCAAATTCCGGCATGTTCGATACCACGCCGTTTACCCGATGGTTCCCTGGCGAGTGCGAATCTGTCTGCGCGTACAGCCTGGCGGTCTCCGGCGTGTACGCGTTGCACCACACCTGACCCCACCCCAGGAAGAAGCGCTGCGCGGGCGAGAAGCCCTCAATCACCTTGCCCTTCTCGTCCTGCTTCATGCTGCGCATCAGGGCCAGGAAGGCGATGCGCAGTCACCCAGCGTCAGGCGTCCGTTCAGGCCCACCTCATCAATCGCCTTGTAATTGCCGTACTGCTGCACGAAGCAATCGGCCCGCTGCTCAAACGCTTTGGCGTCCTCCTCAGTCCACCAGTCCTTCAGGTTTCCCCGCGCGTCGAAGCGACGGCCCTGGTCATCGAAGCCGTGGGTGAGTTCATGCCCAATCACCGCGCCGATGGCCCCGTAGTTCACCGCATCGTCCTTGGTCTTGTCAAAGAAGGGCGGCTGCAGAATGCCCGCCGGGAAGTTGATGTTGTTATTCTGCGGATCGTAATAGGCGTTCACCGTGGGCGGAGTCATGAACCACTCGTCCTTGTCGACAGGCTGGCCAATTTTGTCCAGGTCGCGCTTCCAGTCAAACCGCGCGACGGCTGCCTTGTTGGCCACTGCGTCCTTGCGGCTTACGGGCACCTGGCTGTAGTCCTTCCACTTGGTGGGATGGCCCACTTTGTTGGCGATGGAGGATAGCTTGGCCAGCGCCTGCTGGCGGGTGGCGGGCGTCATCCAGTCCAGTTGCTGGATATTCTCGCGGAGCGCGCCAGTAAGGTTATTCACCATTTCGGCCATGCGCGCCGCGCCATCCTTGCCGTAGGTTTCCTCCACATAGGCCTTGCCCAGCGCTTCACCCAAGGCGCCGTCCGTAGCCTGTACGCAACGCTTCCAACGGGCCGGCTGTTCCTTGCGGCCCTGCAGCACCCGACCATAGAACGCGAAGTTCTCTTCTACCAGCGGGGCCGATAGCAGAGGCGCATTCGACCGCAGAACGTGCCAGCGCAGATAGGTCTTCCAATCCTCCAGTGATCGCGCCTCCAGTTGCGCATTCAGCGCCCGGAAGTAGTCCGGCACATAGATATTGATGTCGGAAACCTCGGGCGTCAGCGAGGCCTTCATGTAGGCGGGAAAATCAAAGGCTGGCATCAGCGCCGCGGCCTCCGGCACCTTCATGCGGTGGTCGAGGTTCCGGGTATCGCGGCGGCTGACGCGATCCAGAGATCCATTGGCCAGCGCGGTCTCCATCTCCAGCACCAACTGCGCCGCCGCTGCCGCCTCGCTTTCCGGTGCGCCCGCCAACACGAACATACGCGCGATGTGCTGCTGGTAGGCCTCGCGAATGCGCGTGAAGCGCGGGTTGTCCAGCAGGTAGTAGTCGCGATCCGGCAGGCCCAATCCCCCTTGGTCAGCCACGGCGATCACCTCCGCCGCATTCTGGAAATCCTGTCCGCTGCCGTAGCCAAACAGCACGTTCACCCCGCTGAGGTGAAGCGTGGCCACCAGTTGCGCCAGAGCTTGCTTGGCGGGCAGGTTCGCCACTTGTCGCAGGTAGCCCTCGATGGGCTTCAGGCCCGCCGTATTGGCGCCATCCTCATCCATGCAAGCGGCATAGAAATCGCCTACCTGACGCATCTCCTTCGAGGCCGTGGGCGCGGCTTCACGGGCCTTTTCCAGAATCCCCCGCAGGATCAGCCGGTTGTTCTCGAACAGTTCATTGAAGCGGCCCCAGGCGGTCTGGTCAGCCGGGATGGGGTTCTCGCGCAGCCAGGTTCCGCAGGCGTACTGGAAGAAGTTTTGGCAGGGGCTCACCGCCGTGTCCATCGCCTTTCGGTCAAAGCCCTGGATGGTCTTCGGGCGTCCCGGATCCTCCTGGCTGGCGAAGGTCAGCGGCAGCGCCTGGGCAAATGCGCTCGCTGCGGGCAGCAGCGCCAGCAGCGCGACGGCCGCCATGCGAAACAACGAAAGGTGCATGCAATGCTCTCCAATCCCGGTGGGGATAACGCTTTGGGGATTCCCGCTTGCAGGGCCTACATTCCGCGGGAGAGGGCCAGGTCCACGGATGACGGACACTGCCCATGTCTTCATTATGAAACGTGCAGGCATGGCCGAGGTGACGCATGTTCTCCACTGGTCTGCGAAGAACAGTAGCGGCAAGCGTTACGCGCGCCCGCGCAATCGGTCCAGTTCGCGGCGATCCCGCTTGCTGGGCTTGCCTTCGCGATCCGCCTCAAAGTGGAGGCCCGCTTTGCGTTCCTCGGCCAGGCGGCGGCGCTTGTCGATGCTTTCCGGCGTTTCCTGGTACAGCGTTTGGGCCACGGCCGCCGGTCCACGCAAGGCGCTCAGCCCCAGCACGCGCACTTCCACCTCGCCGCCTTCATGCGCAACCCGCAGCAGGTCGCCCACCTTCACCTCACGCGAGGCCTTCGCGGTCAGGCTGTTGCAATCCACCCTACCCAACTCGCAGGCATGCGACGCCAGAGCACGCGTCTTGAAGAAGCGCGCCGCCCACAACCACTTGTCCATGCGTACCCGCGAAGTTGCCTGCATCGCCAAATCGGCGGCCGGCAATCCGGAAACCGCCCGCCATTGGCGATAATAGCAAGGAAGGATTGAGGCTACCCCCGTTGAAACTGCAAACCAGGGCGGTGCACGCCGGCGACCGTAAAGCCACCGGCCAGCACGTTCCCGTCACCACCCCCATCCATACCGCGGCATCGTATTTCTATCCGCAGTCCGAGATGCTCGACAAGATCTTCGGCCACGAAGAGCATGGCTATGCCTATGCCCGCTACGACAACCCCACCAATGCGGCGCTGGAGCAACTGCTGGCCTCGCTGGAGGGCGCTGACGGCGCGCTGGCCACCGCGTCCGGCATGGTGGCCCTGCAGGCCACGCTGATGACCTGTCTGGCTGAGCGGCGCAAGCGCGTGCTGTGCGCTGAAGCCCTCTACGGCGCTACCGTCAAGCTGCTGATGAACGTGCTGGAGCCCTACGGCGTCGAAACGCACTTCGTCGATCTGTGTGACCTGGATGCCGTTGCGGCCGCCATCGCCGAGTTCCAGCCGGGCTGCGTGTTGATGGAAACCGTCTCTAACCCGCTGTTGCGCGTGGGCAACCTCAGCCGCATCGCTGAGTTGGCCAAAGCCGCCAACGCTCCGGTAATCGTTGACAACACCTTCGCTACGCCCCTGCTGGCGCGACCGCTGGAGCACGGCGCCAGCTACGTGGTACACAGCCTTACCAAGTATCTTTCCGGCCACGGCGACGTGCTGGGCGGAGCCATTCTCTGCAGTGGCGACAAGCTGGAAGAGGTGCGCGCGATGTCCCGCGTGGTGGGTCCGGTGCTGGGACCCTTTGAAAGCTATCTCTCCATGCGCGGCATCAAGACCTTTCCGTTGCGCATGGAACGGCAATGCCGCAACGCGCAACAGGTGGCCGCGTGGCTGCGGACGCATCCCCGGGTGACCCGGGTGTTTTACCTGGACGATCCCCAGCACCCGGATCGCGCCAACGTCGATGCCCTGTTCCGCGACGGGCTGTACGGGGCCATGGTGAGCTTCGAAGTGGAGGGCCTGGACAAAGCGGGTGTCTTCACGCTGATGGACCGCTTGCAGTTGGTGGTGCGCGCCACCAGCCTGGGCGATGTCCACACCATGGTGCTGCATCCCTGGACCGCCTCGCATCGCGACGTCTCTCCTCGGCACAAGCAGCGCACCGGCATCCGGCAGAACCTGCTGCGGCTGTCCGTGGGCATTGAGGATGCTGAGGACATTCTGGCCGACCTGGCCCAGGCGCTGGGATAGCCGGTCGTGCTTGCCGTCGCTGCTGCTGTCGCCAATGTCGCTGCCACTGTCGTCGCCAATGCTGTCGTCGCCAACGCTGTCGTCGCCAATCCTCTGTGGCAACTACGGACTGTGATATCTTAAGTTTTGCGCCCAAAGCCGTTATGGGGGCCATTGTCAGCGAGTCGATTACGCTTCGTACCTACCCGTTTGGCGAGGCCGATCTGGTGGTGAGTTTGCTGACGCGCGACAAGGGCAAACTGCGTGGCATTGCCAAGCGCGCCCGGAAACCGCGCAGTCCCTTCGGGGCCGGGTTGGAGCGGCTGTGTTGTTCGCGGATGAGCTACTACCAGCGGGAGAACCGGGAGCTCATCACGCTGAGCGGATGCGAAATCATCCACTCACCGTTTTCGATGGCGGGCAACTACGCCCTGGGCCTGGGGCTGGATTTCGTGGCCGAGGTGGCGGAGCAACTGCTTCCCGCGGGCGTTGCCGACGAGCGTTACTATCGCCTGATTCTGGCGGTAACCGCGCACCTGGAACAGCAGGGGGAGGCGGGCCTGTGGAGGGCCGTCACCTACTATGCCTTCTGGGCCATCCGCCTCTCTGGATTTCTTCCGGAATTGCGGGTAAGCGAGGAGGCCTGGATGCTGGCGCGGGAGATCGCGGCCAAACCCATCGGCGACGTATCGCCACTGGGTTGGCAGAAGGCAACGCACTTGGATTTACGACGCTTCCTGATTCGGGAGATTGAGCTTCACACGGAGCGGAGGCTGCTCACCGTTCCCCTGCTGGATGCCCTCTGATATGGCGCAGACCCCCCCCATTTCGTACCAGGATCTCATCTTCCGCCTGAAGTCCTTTTGGGCGCGGAACGGTTGCATCATCCAGGAGCCCTACGACCTGGAGGTAGGCGCGGGCACCATGTGTCCCGAGACCTTCTTGCGCGTGCTGGGTCCGCAACCCTACAACGTCGCCTACGTGCAGCCCAGCCGCCGCCCCGCCGACGGTCGCTATGGCGACAACCCCAACCGGCTGTATAAGCACATGCAGTTTCAGGTGATCCTGAAGCCTACCCCGGCCAACATCATTGAGCTGTATCTGCAAAGCCTGGAGGCCATCGGGATCAACCTTTCCCAGCACGACATCAAGTTCGAGGAAGACAACTGGGAATCCCCCACTCTCGGCGCCTGGGGCATCGGTTGGCAGGTGATGCTGGACGGGCTGGAGATCACCCAATTTACCTACTTCCAGCAGTGTGGCGGCTTTGATCTTGACCTGGTGCCCGCCGAACTCACCTATGGGCTGGAACGGCTGACGGCCTTCCTGCAAGGCGTGGAAAGCGTGTACGACATCACCTGGACCCCCGGCTTCAGCTACCACGCCGTGCGTCACGCCGATGAGTTGCAAAGCAGCGTCTTCAACTTTGAGATGGCCGACATTGACGCGCTGTGGAAGCTTTTCGAGATCCACGAGCGCGAGGCCCAGCGGCTGATTGACGCCTACGCTGACTACCCGCGGAAGAACCGCTTCCCCGTGCTGCCCGCCTACGAGCAGGTGCTGAAGTGCTCAAACCTCTTCAACCTGCTGGACGCCCGCGGGGCCATCAGCGTCACCGAACGCGTGGGCGTCATTGGACGGGTGCGCAAGATCGCCGTGGGCGTGGCCCGACTGTGGATGCACCAGCAGCATGGTGTGGGTGAGTTCGCCGCCGCGGAGGTGACCGCCTGATGCTGCCCTTCCTGCTGGAGATTGGAACCGAAGAGATCCCGGACTGGATGATTCCCGCGGCGCTGGAACATCTGGAGACCCGCTTCCGCGAATTGCTGGACAAGAACCGCCTGGGGCACGAGGCGTTGCGCACCGACGCGACGCCCCGTCGCCTGGTGCTGCGCGCAGCCGGCATTCAGGCGCGGCAGGAAAGCACGGAACAACTGGTGATGGGGCCACCGGTGAGCGCCGCATACAGGAACGGAGAGCCTACTCCCGCCGCGCATGCCTTCGCGCGCAAGATGGGTGTGGATCTGGACGCGCTGCTGCGGGAACAGACGCCCAAGGGCGAATACCTGGCCTGCCTGCAACGCACTGAGGGCCGGGCAACGGCGGAGATTCTGTCCGAGGCCTTGCCGGAACTGGTTCTAGGCACCCACTTCCCCAAGACCATGGTGTGGGCGGGCAAGGGGACTAGCCGTTTCATCCGCCCCATCCGCTGGCTGGTGGCCTTGTATGGCGACGCGGTGTTGCCCTTCAGCATTGAGGGCGTCCACAGCGGCAGCGCCACCGAAGGACACCGGCGGATGGGCAAGCCCGGCTTGCCGGTCACCTACGAAACCTACGAAGACACCCTGCGCGCCAACGGCGTCGTGCTGTCCGCCACTGAGCGCCGCACGCGCATCACGGAGATGGCCAATGCGCTGGCGGCTGACGCTGGACTGCGGTTGACGCCGGACGAGCGACTGCTGGAAACGCTGGTCTACATCACGGAGTTCCCCACTCCCATCCTGGGCGCGTTCTCTCAGGATTACCTCAGCCTGCCTGAGGAAGT
>JALOKO010000250.1 GCA_025456495.1 Bryobacterales bacterium
TCTGCGTCGCCTGGTGGATTTAGGCGGCGCCCAGGTCTCGGCTCCGCGCTGGTCTCCAGATGGCCAGCGGCTGGTCTTTGAGGGACGCACCCGGGGCAGCAGTGACCTGTATCTGATTCCCGCCGAAGGTGGACCACCCATCCCCTTTGCCAGCAGCTCCGCGCAGGAGGTGCTCCCGTGGTGGGCCGCGGATGGCAAATCAATCTACTACGCCGCCGATGCGTCCGGGGACTGGCAGATCTGGCGCCAGCCGGTGGACGGTGGGGCGCCGGAGCGTGTCACCAGCAATGGTGGTTTCGCTCCACGCCAGAGTCCGGATGGGCAATGGTTGTACTACACCCACTCGCCCACTCAGGGTGGTCTTTACCGCATGCCCACCCAGGGCGGCCCGGAGCAGTCTGTGCTACCCGAACTGGAAAGCGCACTCTGGGGCAACTGGGGCTTGGCCGCCGACAACCTCTACTATCTTGAGGCAAGGGATCCCGCCACCGGTTCCCGTGCGGCGGTGATGGAGCTGCACTTGCCCAGTGGTCGTAGGCGCGAGGTGGTGAAGCTGCAACGGCTGCCCGCCCGCTACGACACAGGCTTTGCCGTCGCCCCGGATGGTGGCGAGGTCTTGTTCGCGCAACTTGATCGTGCGGGCAGTGATCTGTTCCTGGTGCGGAATTTCCGCTAGCCTCTACTGGCAGCCGCGCGGGCGGAACTCCGTCCCTGCCAGTGTGCGATGCATCCAAGGCAGCGGGCGGTGGATCGCCTGGGCCAGTTCAGCGGGAGGGGAGTGCGGAAAGCGCCGATGCAGGTGGGGAATGTGGTGGCCAGAGACGGATTCGAACCGCCGACGCCAGCCTTTTCAGGGCTGCGCTCTACCAACTGAGCTATCTGGCCGCCAACTTCCAGTCTACCAAAGAATTTCGATCCTGTTGCGCGGAAGCGAAGCGGCCGGGACGCGCAGGGGGGCTGCTACGATGAGGCATGGCCGAAGCACTAGAGTCCCCATGGTTGCGCGCCCTAAGCAGCCAGCAGCGTCACCAGCACGAGGAGGCGCTGCGCCCCCTACTGCAGCAGCTCCGGGAGGCGAGCGGGAAATTGACGTTGCGGGACCTGCCCGCCGCTTCCGCCCGTCCCTTGGGGCGTGCGATGACGGCGGAGGGAGGGGAAGCGCAGCCCGTTCCCGCGGTGGCCGATGCCTTGCGAACCGCCTTCAGCGGCTGGCGACGGCAGCGGACGGCCGAAGAGTGGTGCCAGTGGCTGCTGCGGGAGATCGGGAAGCGGAACCCGGACGTCAATGCCTTCTCGCACGTGTATGCGGATGACGCTCTGCAGGCCGCGCGCCAGATGGACGTGGCCCGTGGATCCGGTCGGCCTTGGGGCGCGCTGCACGGCGTGCCGGTGGCGGTGAAGGACAACATCGCCGTGAAGGGCTGGCCGCTCACCGGATCGTCGAAGGTGCTGGCGCAACAGCGCGCTGACGGGGACGCCACCGTCATCACCCGTCTGCGACACAGCGGCGCCGTCCTGCTGGGCCAGACGGTGATGCACGAGTTGGCATTCGGGATGACCTCCATCAACCCGCACCTGGGGGCGGTACGCAATCCATGGGACCCCACGCGCATCTGTGGAGGCTCCAGCGGTGGTTCGGCGGCGGCGGTCGCGGCCGGGTTGGCGCCCTTGGCGCTGGGCTCGGATACCGGCGGGTCAATCCGCTGTCCTGCTGCCCTATGCGGGATCACCGGCTTCAAGCCCAGCTTTGGTGCGGTCAGTCGTCAGGGAGTGTTGCCCTTAGGCGGTAGTCTGGATACGGTGGGTCCCCTGGCCCGAAGCGCCGCCGAGTGCCTGGCTGCCTTCCAGGCATTGCAGGGGGAAGATCCAGAGGACGAGGCAACCTGGGGCGCCACCGGGGCTGCCCGTCCGGCCCCCGCCTCGCTGGCTGGCTTGCGCATCGGCTTACCCCGGCCTTATTTCGATGGAGCAATGGAAGAAGGGGTCCGCCAGCAGGTCAACCTGGCGGTGGAGCGCCTTCAGAGAGCCGGCGCCCGCGTGGAAAATGTGGCCTTTCCTGATCTGGATGCCATCAACGCCGTGGCATCGATCGCGCTGCTGGCTGAGGCGGCGTCGTTCTTTCAGTCCCATCTGGCCCAGGGAGCCTCCATCGGTGAAGACGTGCGTGGACGCTTTGAACAAGGATTGCTGGTGCCCGCGGTGGATTGGGTGAACGCGCAGCGCTTGCGGGCGCGTTGGAAGCGGGAGGTAGCTGCGATCTTTCAGCAATGGGACCTGCTGCTGACGCCCGCCTCGCCGGTGGTGGCCCCGCGCATCGACGACCCTTACACCCTGATGGGCGGCCAGCGGGTGGATGCCCGCACGGCGATTTCCCGCTATTTGCGCTCGTTCAACTTCCTGGGGCTGCCGGCGCTGGTGCTGCCGTGCGGGCTGGATGCGGCGCGCCTCCCGGTGGCTGTCCAGTTCGTATCCCCGGGCTTCACGGACGAATGGCTGCTGCAGGTGGGCGTTCTGGCGGAAGCCGCCCTGGAGTTCACCGCCACCCCGCCCGGCGTGCTTCGGATGGATGGCTAGGCTGCCGAATTACCAGCGCCTTGCTCGCGCGTGCCTGGGCGGCCTGCCCCGGGTGCCTGGGTGGCCTGCCCCAGGGTGCATCGGCCACTGGCAGGTGCCTGGGCGGCCCCGTGCAAGCGTCGCGCCCGTGCTTCACGCACCAGTTCGTTTCGCAAAACTGCCGTCCGCGTTGCCATCACTGCCCAACTCGCGACGGAGCGCCGCCCGTGCCCGGCTAAGGCGGGACATCACCGTGCCGATGGGGATCTCCTGCATGGCGGCGATCTCCTTATAGCTGAACTCCTCCACATCGGCCAACAGCAGGATCGCGCGATACGCTTCCGGCAGGCGTCCTAACGCGCTCAGCAACTCCGCGTCGGTGAGAGTGGCCGGGATCTCCGGTTGCGCTTGCAGGGTGTTCACCAGCGGCTCATCCAGCTGGGCCTGCTTCATCCGACGGAACCAATGGCGCCGGTGATGGCTGGCCTTGTGCATCAGGATCTTATACAGCCATGCGCGACAATTCGTGCCCGGCTCAAAGCGCGAGAACGATCGCCAAGCCTCCACGTACACTTCCTGGATGACATCTTCGGCCTCCGCCGGATTGCGAAAAAAGGCCAGCGCCGCGCGATAAAGGTCCCTCAGATGCGGGACGGCGACAGCTTCAAACTCCGCGCTGCGCGCCTCCGCTTTGGGGAAAGGTCCACTCATGCGATGTCCATCCGCCACATTGTTGAGTGCGTGACCTGCCTCTGGAATAGTCGACGAGCTTCGCGGGATACTCCTCTAAGCGGACCGATGTTTTTGTCCGCTTTCGTTCCCGCCCGGGTCGCCTTGTAGACTAACATGATAGCTGCACTTGCGACTCGCTTCGCGAGCTAGGCTTCGCAAGACAGGCTTCCCGCGACCTGCGGGTGGATTTAGGATATGGACGAGCGGAACACCCCAATCGAGGCGCTCTTCACCCAGTATCTCAGCCGGGAACTGGACGAGGAGACCCGTGTCCGTTTCGAGCGCGAACTGGACGCGAACCCATCCCTGCGGGCGGAGTTGGAAACGAGTCAGCGCTTACGCGTGCAACTGCGCGGGGCGGTGGCGGGCCAGTACGCGCCGGAGCAGTTGCAGTCGCGCGTCCTCCACAGCCTGTCCCGTGGGCGCGCGCCCCTGCTGTGGGGCAGGCTGCAACTGGTGGGCGCCCTGGCCTTCGGTATTCTCATTGCGGTGGTGAGTTGGCAGTTGTTGCGCACGCCCTCCACGCTGCTGGATGAGCTCCCCCCATCGGTGGTAGCGGTGCTGCAAATTGGCATCGGCAAGCATGTCTCCTGCGTGAAGGAGCGCATCGGCTCACCCTGGCTTGCCTTGGGCGCCTTCTCCTCGCCTCTTCCCCCCGAAAGCAAGCGCCTGCTGGATGCCGCCGAACTGGCCTTGCCTCGCGATTTTCAAGTGGTGGAACGCCATGTCTGCGGCACGGAAGACCGCCGCTTCGGTCACCTCGTCCTGGTGAAGGACAACGTTTACCTGTCTGTTCTGGTCACTGATCGCAAGCCGGAGGACCCGGAACTGCCCACGGACAGCCGCTTGGCATCCGCCGTTGTGGACGGGATGCAGATTTACGCAGTCCGGCAGGACGGCCTGGATGTGGGTACCTTCGCCTTGCCCACCCTGTTTGCGTTTGTGGTGAGCGACGCAAGCCCCGGCCAGAACCTGCGCTACACGGAAGCGGTTGCCGCGGCGTTCAAGCGCGTTCAGTAGGGGTAGGCCCCTTCAGGTTCTGATGGGGAATGGGTGAGCTGACGGCGGAGATGGCCCGCCTGCCTGCTATTCCTTCGGCGCGGTCTGCGCGATGATCCGGTCCGCGTAGTAATTGATGACCTTCGCTTCGTTGCGCGCCACTTCGTAGTAGGCGGCTTGCAGCAACTGATCCTTCATGTTGATGAGGGTGTTGCGAATGGTCTGCTGCACGCGCGGATCGTTCAGCTCCCGCTGCCCGGCCGGTTCGCGGGAAATCAACCGAAAAATCCGAAAGCCCTCTGGCGTGGCAATGATGTTCGAATTCTGTCCCGGCTGCATCGACAGCACAGCCCGGCGCAAATCCGGGCTCGCATTGGCCAGTGCGCTTTCCGGGATGAACCCGATATCGCCACCGTTCTGGTTCGTATTGGGATCCTCAGAGTAGTTCTGCGCCAGCAGGCTGAAATCTTCCCCCTGCTTCAACCGCGCATCCAGCATCTGGATCTTGCGCCGGGCGGAATCCACATCCGTTGCATTGTCGTTCTTCAGATTGCGGACGTCGTCGTCCGGACGCGGCGTCACCAGAATCTGGGCAATGTGGAACTGCGGTTCGGCCAGGTTGAAGCTGGCCTTGTTGGCCTCGTAGAATTCCTTGACGTCCTGGTCAGAGATATTCACCCGGGAGGTGATTTCTTTGTTGAACAGGCGGCGCACGCTTTGGTCGCGACGGATCTGGGTTTTCAGGTCTTCCAAGCTGAATCCACGCGCGGTGAGTTGCTTCTGGAATTCTTCCTGCGTGTAGGGCGCACGGAATTCGTTCAGCTTGGCTTCCACATCGGCGTCCGTGGCGATGAGGCTTTGCTTCTCAGCCCGTTGCATCATGATCTCGCTATCGATCATGTCCCGCAGCAGTTCCAGCTTCTTGCGGGTGAGTTCATCGTCCTGCTTCTGCTCAGCCGGAAGATTGGGGAAGTTGCTCTTGTAGAACTTCTCCAGTTCGCCCAGGGTGATGGCCTTTTCGTTCACCACCGCCACCACGTCTTCCGGGACGGCGCGCTTGCAGCCCAGAGGCGCCAGCAGCACCAACGACGTCAACAGGATTCCGGCCAGCCGTAATTGCTTCATGTTCCTTGTCATTTTACATTTACCGGCGAGTACTTTTGGTGACTGCCATCTCGCAACCCCAGTGCAAGGGCGATGCCTGCGGCCCTTCAAACGATGGCAGCGCCATGCAGCGGCCCTCTCTACGCCGGTTTTCCTGCAAGGAATTCCGCCCGCGTCTTCACCCGTCTTGCAAAGCCACAGACGGGTTGCGATAGCATTGGATGCGACTCCCTTTGTAAGGACGACGAAAGCATGCGTTCTGACCATCCCTACACGATTCCCATCTGGTGGTTCATTGGAGTTCTGCTGACCATCTACGGAGTGCTGATTCTGGGCGCTGGCCTGTATGAGTTGGCCGTCCCCAGTCCCACTCCTACCGTCCTGTACGAGTTGCACGCACCCATCTGGTGGGGCGCCATCCTGCTGGTTACCGGGCTCTTTTACGTGCGCCGGTTCCCTCTGGTAAGGAATTCTTAGCCCAGTGCGACGCAGGCTTACCGGGCAGCCGGAGGCCATCAACCGCAGCGGCCAGTTCCAGTCGAAATTTACCTCCATGGATGCGCCCTGAGACCCAGGAAGAGGCTTCGGCGGGCGAGGTCTCCGCACGGTGCGCGTGAGCCCTGTTGGTGCCCAAGGAATCATCAACTTCCCCAGCCAAGCTGCTTGGCCACGGCGGCGCTCCTCTGTTAGCCTTTCCGCGGGCGCGTCGCGAGTCTCCGCTTAGGACCGTTCTTGCGTCTGGATGACGAGCTTCCGGGTAAGAACCACTGCTGGATGGGAATCGGCTGCGTTCCGGTGGAACAAGCCAGCAACCGGCCCGACAACGCACCGGGGCATGCATCGATGAGGGTATTTTGAGTCGCGCACGCTACATGGAAACGGAAGCTCCGCTTGGACCCGGTCTGGCGCAAAGCGCCCGGTTGGTGGTGGGCGTAGGTCTGGCCATGGATGCGCTGATGGCCCCGGGGGCGGTCTCTGACCGGCTCCGCGCGGCGGTGCGCTGCATTGGCGAGCACTCCGGGTTGGGCCGTGCGGCCGTCTTCGGGTGCAACCCGAAGCAGCAAGGGGCGATCCTCAATTTCTCTGTGCTTGCCGAATGGAAGCGAGAGCGGCGGGACCCCGTGGGCCTGCGGGCGCCGTTGTCCGGCATCGCGGCGGACCCGATGGATGCCCTGGCGGCATCCTCCAACGACGCGGCCCCGATCGAGAGCGCGCCGACCTCACCCCGTGATCGGATGCCCGCGGAAGACCATCGCCTGTCCGTTGACAATCGCGGCTCGTCCGATGACAACCGGAGATCAGGGGATGCCGATACCGACGCCAGCAGGCTGTCGCAGGATGGTAGCCGGTCTGTAGTTGCGGTTCCCTTGCAGGACGCGGATCGCATGCTGGGTTTCCTGCGTTTGGATCACTTTGGCCAGTCCTTCTCCTGGTCCTCGGATGACGAACGCATCCTGCGCGCTTTTGCCAACGTACTCACCCACGTGCTGGCGCAGCAGGAATCGAAGGCGCTTCCTCCTGCCTTCTCTATTGAACAGTTGGCGATGCTGAAGGAGGTCTCTTTCCAACTCACCGGAAGTGGTGAGTGGAGCTTCCTCTCCCCGGCCTGGGACCACCTGACGGGTGTGTCGGCGGCGCGAGCCGTTGGGACGCACCACAGTAGCTGGCTCTTTTCCGGTACCGACGACAAAGTGGACATGGCGGCCAGGCTGGATCTCACCCTCGATCTGGCGCCGGGCGCCACGCGCAGTGGCGAGGCGTTGTTGTTGACCGATGACCAGTCGTTGCTGAACGTGTCCTACGTCATCACGCGGGCGGCCGCCTCCTTTGCAGGAACCGCCACCTACCAGGGTCTGCTGGTGGATATCCGTGAGCAGAAGGAGCAGGAACGCCGCGACCGCGAGTCTGCCCTTGCCTTGGAAAGCAAGAACGCCCAGTTGCTGGATGCCCTGGTGGCCGCGCGCGAGGCCACCCGCATGAAGAGCGAATTCCTCGCCACAATGAGCCACGAGATTCGTACCCCGCTGAATGGCGTGATTGGCATGACAACGCTCATGTTGGGCACGTCGCTGGACCGCAAGCAACGCGAGTTCGCCGAAGCCATCCGCTCCTCCGCCGAAAGCCTGCTGGCGATTGTGAATTCCATCCTCGACTTCTCCCGGCTGGAGGCCCAGCGCGCTGAGGTGGAGCAGGTGGAGTTTAACCCACGGCTGCTGGTGGATGAGGTGTTCACCAGTGTCAGTGAGATTGCCGCGCGGAAGCGCATTGAACTGGTGTCTGACATCCAGTACCCCTTTCCCACGCGCCTGTTGGGCGATGCCGGCAAGATCAAGCAGATTCTCATCAACCTCACCGGCAACGCCATCAAGTTTTCGCCACGCGGAGAAGTGTGTGTCCGCATGCATTGGGACTTCCTGGTGGCGCCCTTCGGGGAACTGCACCTGCACGTGATTGACCATGGAATTGGCATTTCACCGGACTCCTTGCCGCGGTTGTTCCGTCCCTTCAGCCAGGCCGACGTCAGCACCTCCAGGGTCTACGGGGGTACCGGATTGGGCCTTGCCATCAGCAAGCAACTGTGTGACCTGATGGGGGGCGAGATTGGCGTGCAGAGCCGCGTCGGCCATGGATCGGAGTTCCGCGTGCTGCTCCGCCTCTGTGTGCCGGAGACGCTGGAGATGGATCCTCCGGTACAACCGTGGGCCGCGGCGCTGCAACCGAAACGCGTGCTGGTGGCCAATATGGGAGAGATGGCCGAGGCCTGCTGGCGAAGCGCCCTGGATTTGGCGGGCATCCGCTTCCGATGCGCACAGGGTATGCAGGATACCACCCGTATGCTGGCTGGGGAAGATGCTGACGATTGCACCGACATCGTCATTTTCGACACCCGCGGACTGGAGGGCAACGCCGCCGAGATCAACCGGCAGTTGCGCTTGGCGGCTCGTCACCCGGATTTGGCCTTGGTGCTGCTGGACAGCCTCCATGATCCCGTGGAGCGCAGTTTTCCCGGCTCGGTCGCGCCCCTGCTGGTGCTTCGCAAACCCGTGTCCCCGTATCAGGCCATGGCGCACGTCAGCGGGCTGATGCGCTCATTGCAACCACTGCCCCGCATGCCCCTGCGGCGCGTTGAGGAGTCGCCCTCTCTGGATGGTCCGTCGCCGCTGAACGCGCTTGCCCTGGGCGCAACCCGCACCCGCAGCAAGGCGCTGGCCATGGTGCTGCGCCATGTCGGCCTGCGCGCGCGCGCCGCTGAGAGCTTCCAGGAACTCCTGCGGCTCACCACCGAAGAGCCCTTCCACGTCATCGTTCTGGATGCGGAAGTGAGTAGCCTCGGCAGCCCCTGCGTAGCGGAGCGCCTGCGGGGTTATGCCGGCGACCATGTGCCGGTTCTGGTGGGCGTTGCCGTTTCCGACATCGGTCAGCAGTGCTTGCAGGCTTCCAGCGCCTTCGATCATTCTCTCGCCCTTGGCTTCCAGCGATGCGACCTGCAGCGCCTGTTGGGGCAACTGTTGCCCGTGCTGCCCTCAAACCCCGCAACCCGTCACGCCAGCTAGTGCGCTCCGCCCAAGATGAGGCTGAGTCCTCAGTAGCTAAGCCAATTCGATTAAACAGGTTAGCCAACTCGCGCCCGTCCGGCCGCTTGGCGGGGGCTCTACCGCCAACGGGCGACGCTGCCGATGAGGGATGGAGTAGGCGATGATAGAGGAGTTGGAACCGGGGCCGGGCTTCGCCAGGTAGCCTCCCGCGCAATGGCGGACGCCGCGCGGATGCCACTTGCGCGAGGCTTCGCGATCACGAGCGCCGCACGTCGGCGCCCAGGACATAGGCCCGTTCCAGATGAAGGAGTACTGAGTATGTCGGCCACCCAAACCCCCATTCCCGGGGATGCTCTCCATCCCAATGCGGTTCTGGAGCGTATCCGCTACCACCTGCGCTATTCCATCGGGGTTCGCCGGGAATCGGCAACCGCATACGATCTGTTCAAGGCCTTTGCGCTGGCAGTGCGCCAGGATCTGCTGGACCGCTACTATGACACCGAAGCGCGCAATCGGGCGGCATCCGCCAAGCGCGTGTATTACCTGTCGATGGAGTTCCTCATCGGTCGTTCTCTTGAGAACAACCTCATCGCCCTTGGTCTCTACGACGTGTTCCTGGAGGCGGCCAAGGAATGGGGGGTGAACTTCAGCGATGTCGCCAACGCTGAACCGGACGCCGCCCTTGGCAACGGCGGCTTGGGCAGGCTGGCCGCATGCTTCCTGGATTCCATGGCCACCCTGGGCATTCCAGGCTACGGCTACGGCATCAACTATGAATACGGCCTGTTCCGCCAGCAGATTCGCCGCGGATACCAGATTGAGATGCCAGACCACTGGGGCATGGAAGACTCCCCCTGGCAGGTGGAGATCTCCAAGGACGCCCTCTATATTCCCGTGTATGGCAAGGTGGTGGACGCCACTGACCGCGAAGGCAACTACAACCCGATGTGGATGGATTGGAGCGTCCTGATGGGCGTCCCCTTCGACATGCCCGTGGTGGGCTACGGCGGCCAGACCGTCAACTACCTGCGCCTCTATGCGGCCAAAGCTTCCGACGAATTCGACATCCAGATCTTCAACCAGGGCGACTACATTCGCGCCGTTGAGCAGAAGATCGAATCGGAAAAGGTATCCA
>JALOKO010000251.1 GCA_025456495.1 Bryobacterales bacterium
CCGCGGTGGCAAGCAAAGCGGCAACCCTCAGCGGCCAGGACGCCCGGAAGGTGGCGGGCATGCAGCAGATGGCCAAGGAACTGAAGCCGTCGCTGGTGGCTGCCTACAGCACGCCCCAATCCATCACCATCGCCTCAAAGGACGGGCTGGTGGGCTTGGGTGGCGGGTCCTTGCTGCGGCTGGGTTCGCTGCTCGGCCACATCGACGGGATTCCCGATCAGAAATGAATTGGGAATCCAACAGAACAAATGCCGCCATGGCATCGTAATCTGAACAGGGAGCATGCCATCCATGGCGGCAATCATTGAACTGGATCAGCTGGAGGTGACGCTCGGCCGGAAGGTGATTCTCAACCGGCTCAGCGCCACACTGACAGGCAAATCAATTGGACTTCTCGGGCCGAACGGCGCCGGGAAGTCCACCCTCATCAACACCCTTCTGGGCTACTACACGCCCACCTCCGGCACGGCCCGGGTGCTGGGCCACGATGTCCGCAAGGACGCCCGCGCACTGCGATCGCTCATCGGCTTCATGCCGGAAAACGATTCCTTCATCGCCCACATGAGCGGTCTGCGCTTCGTACGGATGATGGCCGAACTCTCAGGCCTTCCACCCGCCCAAGCCCTGGAACGCGCGCATGAAGCCTTCTACTACGTAGGCATGGGCGAGCAGCGCTATCGTCCCATTGGCGGCTATTCGCTGGGCATGCGGCAAATGGCGAAACTGGCCCAGGCCATCGTCCACGGCCCGCGGCTGGTGATTCTGGATGAGCCCACCAACGGTCTGGATCCGGCAGCGCGCAAGCGGATGATCCAACTGGTGAAGGAGATCCGGGCGCAGGAGGGGACGCACCTGCTGGTGTCTTCGCACCTCTTGCGCGATGTGGAGGAATGCTGCGATCAGGTGCTCATCCTCAAGGACGGCCGCCTGGCTGCCTTCTGTGACCTTGAGCAGGAGCGCAGCGCCAACCAGCACATCTTCGACATCGAACTGGCGCACAATGCCGGCGCCTTCGTGGAAGCCCTCGCGGCGCGCGGCTACCAGAGCGCCTGGAGCGGTAACGGACGGGTACGGGCCGTCCTTCCCGGCTCCCCTGAACCACTGGATTTGTTCGCGCTCGCCGCAGCCCAAGGCACCCGCATCCGCAGTCTGGAACGGCGGCGCGACTCCCTGGAAGACCTGTTCCTGAAGGCGATGGAGTAACCACATGGCCGTCTACAATCGCAGTTACCAGCGCTACGAGGGGCCTCTCACCAAGGCCAACACGCGCTTTCTCGCTCTGGCGCGCTACACATGGGAGGAGATGCGCGCATCCCGGCTGTTGACGCCCGTGCTGTACGTCGGCTTTCTGTGGCCTCTGGTTTGCATCCTGGGCATCTACCTGAATCACAACCTGGACGCACTGCGCGCGCTGCAGGTGAACATGAGCGAGTTGTTCGCCATTGACACCAACTTCTTTTACGTCTTTCTCAGCGTGCAAAGCACCATCTCGTTCTTCGTGGCGGCGCTGGCGGGGCCGGGGCGCATCTCGCCCGACCTCAGCAACCGCGGGCTGTCTACACTGCTGGCTCGTCCCATCAGCCGGACTGACTACGTGCTGGGACGCATGCTGCCGTTGGTGGCCCTGCTTTCCTGCATCACCTGGGTTCCGGGTTTGCTGCTGGTGGCGCAACAAACCAGCCTTGCGGGCACGGAATGGTTGGGCGTGAACTGGCGGATTCCCTTGGCCCTCGTGGTGGGCGGTTTGCTGTGGGTTGGCCTGCTGTCGTTGCTGGCCATGGCGCTTTCGGCCTGGGTACGGTGGAAGCCCGTGGCGGGTGGCGCGATGTTCATGATTTTCTTCGTCGGCGCAGGCTTCGGCGCGCTGCTGAACCAACTGCTGGAGATGCGCTGGGGGCATCTGCTGAACGTACGCACGCTGATGGCCACCGTGTGGGCCTGGCTGATGGAAGGGCAGGCCACCGGGGGCGCGGGCTTTGGCCTCTTCTACGTCTTTGAACAGCAGGAAATCCCCGTATGGTCAGCCTTTCTGGCGCTGGCCGTGATGGTGGCCGCCTGCGTACGCCTGCTGGCCAAACGCATTCAGGGTGCGGAGGTGGTGCGATGAGCGCGCATCCCCTCGCCACGGCGTCCGGTACGGAACGGGCGCCTCATACGCCAGCGATCATCTTCCGCAATGTGTCCCGATTCTACGGCGATGTCTTGGGCGTGAATCGCGTGAACCTCTCCATCGGGCCTGGCATCACCAGCCTCGTGGGCCCCAACGGCTCTGGCAAGAGCACGCTGATGAATCTGATGGCGGGCCTCATCCAGCCCAGCGAAGGCCTCGTGGAGGTGATGGGAATTTCACCGCGCGATCCGGAACGGCTGTTCCGGGTGTTGGGCTATTGCACGCAGTTTGACTCGTTCCCCCGTGGCATGACTGGTTTCCAGTTCGTACGCAGTACGCTGCGCTTTCATGGTCTCAGCGTCGCGCATGCCGAAGCCCGCGCCTGGGAGGCCATCCAGCGCGTCCGCCTGGAAGACGCGGCCCATCGCAAGGTGGGCGCCTACAGCAAGGGCATGCGCCAACGCATTCGCCTGGCGCAAGCGTTGGCCCATCGGCCGCGGGTGGTGGTGTTGGATGAGCCCCTCAACGGCTTGGATCCCATGGCGCGCGCGGAAACCATCGCCATCTTCAAGGCGCTGGGTGCCGAGGGGCTGTTCGTGATCGTCTCCAGCCACATCCTGCACGAGGTGGATGAAATTTCTGATCGAGTCATCCTCATCAACCAGGGCTACATCCTGGCCGAGGGCGAAATTCGCGGCGTTCGCAGTGAGGTAACACATCAGCCCGCGCAGATTCTGGTGCGCTGCGGCAATCGCCGTGCGCTGGCCCAGCACATGATGGGACACCCCACCGTGGTGGAGGCCCGCCTGCTGCCCGACGACGCCAGCGTCCTGTTCCGCGCCAGCGATGCTGACCAGTTCTACGCCGCCTTCCAGGCAGCCGTGCTCGCCTTGAAGCTGGAAGTGCAGCAACTGCGTCCCACCGACGAGGACGCCGACAGCCTGTATCAATACCTGATTGGCGAAACCGGAGGCGTATCATGAGCACCACCCCCGCGCCGCATGCGCTTCCCGCCACCGGCCAACCCGCGCCCAGCCGCTATGCCATCTACCTCCAGCAGTTGCTGTTGCTGGTGCGCATGGATCTGGCCTACCACTTCTTTACCACCCGCGCCCTATGGCTCTACCTGCTGGCCGCCGCGCCGGTGGCCATCACCGCCATCTACGCCTTTGTCCAACTGGCCTATGGACCCAAGGGCAGCTTCAGCAACGACATCCTGGTGTACGGCAACATGATGGAGTTCCTGTACCTGCGCTTCCTGGTCTTCTTCGGATGTCTGGCCGTGGGCACGTTTCTGGTGCGGGGTGAGGTGCTCAACCGGACCCTCCACTACTATTTCCTGCTGCCCATCCGGCGCGAGGTGTTCCTGGTGAGCCGCTTTCTGATTGGCTTCCTTGCCACCACCGTGGTGTTTTCACTCAGCCTGACCGCTGCCTACTTCCTCACCATGGCTCATCGGGGTGACGCTTTCTGGAGCTACTTCTGGCAGGGGCAAGGCCTGGCCAATCTGCTGGACTACCTGTTGATGACCGCGCTGGCCTGCGCCGGATACGGGGCCGTCTTTCTGCTGGCCAGCCTCTACGTCCGAAACCCCCTCATCCCGGGCGCCGTGGTGTTTGTATGGGAGGTGGTACACGTGTTTCTGCCCGCCGTCCTTCAGCGCTTCAGCATCACCCATTACCTGAAGAGCCTCAGCCCGGTGGACATCCCCGTGGAAGGCTTGGCGGCCCTTTTCCTGGTGCCGCCCGAACCCGTGGCGCGCATTTGGGCGGTGTTGGGCATTCTGCTGTTGACAGCAGGCGCGCTCACCCTGGCCGCCCTTCGCGTGCGCCGCACTGAGATTGACTACAGCAGCTAGCGTCGCGCTGCTTCATCCCACCCGCGCCGTGGCCGTCACCTTGCCTTGCGAGGCGCCATTCACGAATACCTCGTATTCGCCGGACGCCCACACCGGAACCGTGCGCAACGCTCCATCGGTGCGATAGCAAAGCACGGTCTCGCCTGCACCGTTCCGCACGTCCACCACGCCGTCCGCGGGTGCGGATAGCTTCAGTTCCCACTGGCAGGCCTGCTGTCCGTTCTGTGCCTGCGTCACCACGATGGGCCAGCCCGGATACGGCGCCGCTCCGGGCGTTCCGTACACCACCCAGCGCGGGTAATTTTCCAGCTTGTAGGTACGCGCGCCCTTGTCGATCTCCACCAGCCCGTAGCCGGTGACGCGGTCATGCAGCGCCTTGGGGCTGCGCCCCGTCAGGTAGGGGTTGGCCACCGCATGCACCGTGATCCGGTTGCCAAAGCCGTCCACAAACTCTCCCATGTTCCGGCGCTGTCCCGGCTTGCGATTCTTCCCCTCCACCGGCGGGAACCAGCGCCGCGGAAACAGATTGCTGATGGCGGGCGTGCACAGTCCCCAAACCGAATCGTTCCAGGCATCGGCGCCATATTGTACGGTGCTGCCCAGGTGCTGGTCACCGGACAGATGCGGCGCCAGGGCCGCCCGCATCAGGCGCAGCGTCCGGTTACGCGCGGACTGCGGCCAGGCATTGGCGTCATGATCCTGCACCATCTTGTCGTCCGGCGCATACCCATCCAAGGGGTACACCTCCAGGCCAGGGACCCCGGAATCCGTCATGAAACTCTTCGGCAGCGTGGCCAGGTTGCAGAGGATTGAGCCGGAAACCACGCACTTCATCGTGGCCCCCTCCCAATCGCGCACCCACTCGGCCAGGAACCGCTCCTGCGCCTCGCCCAGCAGTTGAGCGCCGGGGACATCTCCAGACTTCGCCGAATCCCAGCTCTTGTTCAGCGGCCAGCCATTGATGATGTCCGCCTCGGGCAGGAAGTCCACCGGCGCGCTCTTGAACTTGCGGTCCTCCAGCAACGCGAAGCTCACGCCGCCCACCAGCAGTTGTCCGAAGCACACAGGGATGTTTTCCCAAACCGTGCCCGCTTGTTCCCACACCGGGAGGTGGCTGGATTGGGTCTGGTACACCATCCGGACCCAGCGCGCCTGCATCACATAGCCGCCGGAATCCTGGGCGCGCTGTTGACGCCGCGCTGGCTCAATCCGCTCGGAACCAACCTGCTCGGAAATCTCCGGGTACACCGCCTGCCGTCCGCCTGCTCCCCACAGATTGCCGTGATACACGTCATGATCGTCCGCCAGGCAGACACAGGGAATCTCCCGTGTCAGTTCCCCCCATGCCCAGCCGAACAGGTACCACTTGCGCAGATAGTCCACGCGCGCCGCTTCCAGCGGTTCGCGCTGGATGCCATACCCGGCGTTGGCTTCATACAACTGGTCGCCCGTGAAGAACAGCACATCCGGGTTCGCCGCCTTCAGGCTTTGCGCAATCTCCGCGTGCGGGAAGCCCAGGTCCCACTGGCAAGTGAGTGGGGCCGCGACGATCTTTTGCTTGTCGCGCGGATCCTTGCGGATCGTGCCGCCGTAGGTGTCGTTGAGATAGCGCACCTCAAAGGAGTGGTCGCGTGTGTCATCCAGCTTCGGAACTGAGAACGCCGCCGTCGAGGAGAAGGCTTCCACCGGCGCCGTGGACACCGGCTTGCCGTCGATCCGCAACTCTGCCGTCGTGTCCTTTTCCACGGGGACAAACTGCGCGGTCAATCGCAGTTGGCCGCGATGGAGCGTGTACTGGGTGAAGAGGATCGGTCCCCAGGCGCGCTCTGGAATCGTGCCCACCTTCGTCCCGCTCACTTGCCAGTTGGAAAACCAGAAGGTCATCGCGCCGCCGCGGGTCTGGTTAGGCTTACCGGTGTTGGGTTGCACGGGTTCGGGCATGGCCGGAATCCCGGCAGGCAGGTCGCCAGAATGGCACACCAGCGCCAGGCCGCCCGCCAACCATTCCAAAGGAACTTCCCGCTCCACGCTGAGGTTGCCGGCGCTCAACTTCACGCGGTTGCCGGTTGCTTCAAGGCGCAGCGTGACGTCGTCCCAACTGGCGATCTCCGGGCCATCGCCCGGTTGC
>JALOKO010000252.1 GCA_025456495.1 Bryobacterales bacterium
CGGTAGCGGACGATTCGTTGCCACCTACGGGGACTACCATGTCTCGCTGCGGAAGTCGAAGTGGCTCTACCGTCCGGATGAGGATGTGGAATTCACCGTCCTGACGCGCAGCTACGACGGCAAGCCTGTGGCCGCCACCACCCGGGTGACCCTGGAACGTCGGTCCTGGAGCGAGGGTAACGTTCGTAACGAAGCCCTACGCACGGTGGAGGTGCGGACGAACGCCGCAGGCACTGGAACGGGACGCATGCCCCTCAGCGGCAGTGGGTCCTTCGGACTGCGGGCGGTCAGCGGCGATGCCAACGGCCGACAGATTCAGGACGATGGCTATCTGTGGGTGAGCGGCGGAGACGGCTGGAGTTGGAGCGAGAATCGCCGCATTGAGATCGTGCCTGACAAGTCCCGCTACGAAGTGGGCGACACCGCTGAGGTGCTGATTGTCGCCGGCGCGCCGGGTGTCCCCGTCCAGGTGACGGTGGAAGCCAGCAAGGTCTACCAACGAACGTTGCTGCCCGCCACGGATGGCACAGTGCGCTTCCGCTTCCCGATCCTTGAGCAGCACGCGCCGAACGTGTTTGTACTGGCCAGCTTCATGAAGGATAACCAGCGCTTCGCTGGTTCCCGCATGATTCGCGTACCCGCCAGACGCCAGAAGCTGGACATCGCCATTCGCGCCTCCAAGACCACCTTTCAGCCCGGCGAAAAAGCCACGCTTGAGGTGGAGGCCCGTGACTGGCAGGGCAAGCCCGCCGCCAACGCGGAGGTCAGCCTTGGCGTGGTGGACGAAGCCATCTACGCGGTGCGCCCCGAGGGCCTGCCCGAGCTGCACGGCTTCTTTCATGGCCGCCGCTACCATGACGTGCATGAGTTCGATTCGCTGGACTATTACTTCAGCGGCGAGGCCGGCAAACGGCGCATGCAACTGGCGCAACGCAAGCAGCGCAAGACCCTGGCCGAACTGAAGGGCGAACGTTACGTTGACCCCAAGGTGCGCAAGTACTTCCCTGATACGGCGCTTTGGGTGGCGGACGTGAAGACCGATGGCAACGGCAAGGCCAGCGTCGACATCACCTACCCGGACGCCCTTACCACCTGGCGCACGACGGCGCGCGCGGTGACGCCCGAAACCCTTACGGGCACCGCGGTGGACCGTCGCATTGTCCGCAAGAACCTCATCCTTCGGCTGGGCACGCCGCGCTTCTTCACCGTGGGCGACGAGGTGGAAATTCCCGCCATCGTGATGAACTACCTCGACACCGCGCAGCGCATCCAAGCCAGCCTCGCCGTGGAGGGTCTGGAGTTGCTGAGCCCGCAACAGCAGGAGTTGGAGATTGCCCCTCGGGGCGAGGCCGTCGCGCGCTTCCGCGTCCGCGCCACCAGGCCCGGCGACGTGAAGATCACCGGACGCGCCCTGGGCACGCAGGAATCTGACGCCATCGAACTCAGCATGCCCGTGCGCCCCTTCGGCGTTGAAATCTCCAGCAGTAGCACTGGCACGATGAGTGGCGGCGAGACCGCGCGGGATTTCCGCATCGAGTTCCCCGCTGAGGCCATCTCCGATACCCGTTCCCTGGAATTGAAGATCAGCCCCTCCGTGGCGGGCAGCTTGTTCAGCGCGCTGGAGTATCTCACCAGCTTCCCGTATGGATGCACTGAGCAGACCATGTCCAGCTTCCTGCCCAACATCATCGTGTCGAAGGCGCTGGATGAGTTGGGCATCCCCTCCAACGTCAAACGGGCTGACCTGGACAAGAAGGTGAATGAGGGACTGGAGCGCCTGATGGGCCGCCAGCACCCCGACGGCGGCTGGGGCTGGTGGGCCACCGACGAGAGCCATCCCTTCATGACGGCGTACGTGCTGTATGGCCTAACGGAGGCGCGAAAGGCAGGCTACCCGGTGGTGGGCTACAAGCTCAGCACCGCTCGCGACTGGTTGCGACTTCGGTTGCTTGAGAACCAGCGCCTCAGCCCGGATCTGCGTGCCTACATGGGCTACGCGATTCTCCATTCCGGCGTGGCTGACAAGCCGGTGCAGGATATGCTGCACGCTCAATTAGGCGCCGTCTCCGCGCATGGCGCGGCCATGGCGGGCCTGGCGCTGCATGCGGCCGCTGACCCCCGCTCCGCTGACTTCCTGGCCAAGGTGGAAGCCAGCGCGGCCAATCGGGATGGCATGGTGAGTTGGAGCGCTGACCGGGATGACGTGATGGGCATCAGCTATGACAACTCCTCTGAAACTACCGCCTTTGCGTTGAAGCTGCTGGCGGCCATGAAGCCTGAGAGCCCCTTGATTCCGGGGGCGGCGCAGTGGCTGGTGGCCAACCGCTCGCGCGGCCAGTATTGGGACAGCACCAAGACCACGGCCATGGTGATCTTCGGCCTCACGGACTACCTCAAGCGCAGTGGCGAACTGCGGCCTGACCTGGACGTGGAGGTGTTCGTCAATGGCAAGAGCGCCCTGAAATCGCGCTTCACGACAGCGGATGCGTTGAAGGTGGACGTACCCACTTTGCGTCTGGACGCCGCCTCAATCCCCGCCCAAGGGCTGCAGGTGCAGGTGGTGGCCAAAGGCGAGGGCCGCGTTTACTGGTCAGCGGTCAGCAAGCATTTCGCCAATGCCGACGGGCGCGAACGCGAGGGGCGCATCGGCCTGAATCTGCTGCGCGAATACTTCAGCCTGCAGCGCGTTGACCGCGACGGACGCACGGTCTATCGCCTGGCCCCCTTGCCCGAAATGCTGCGTCCTGGCGACCTGATTGCCGTTCGTTTGACGGTAACCGGCAACGATTGGCGCTATCTGATGATTGAGGACCCCATTCCGGCGGGAACTGAGTTCATTGATCGCCGGGAGTCGTTCGAGTTGGAGACACGTCCTTCCTGGTGGAACTGGTACGGGTCGGCCAAGGAATATCGCGATGATCGCGCCGCGATCTTCCAATACGAGTTCGACCGGGGCCAGAGACAGTTCACGCATCTCTTGCGGGTGGTGAATCCGGGCAGTTTTCGGGTGAGCCCCGCGCAGGTACAGCCCATGTACCAGCCTGGCTACCAGGCCACGTCGGCAAGCATGCGTTTGGAGGTAAGCCAGTGAAGCGCTGGATGTCGTTACCGGCGGGTAGTTGGCGGGTGGTGGCCCGTCAGCCGCTGCTTGCCCTCATGAATCTGGCGGCGCTGCCCGTGGCCGCGCTGGCCGCTTGGGGATGGCTGTATCTGCCCGATACCAACGTCCCCCTGGTGCTGGCCTCGCTGCTGTTGGCGGTGGTTCTTTGCCTGGGCCTGCTGCTGTTGGCGCAGTACACTTTCCTTAGCTACTACCGCCAACACCATCCGATGTCGGTGGCGGGCAGCCTCCGGTTCCAGCCCAGGCAACGCTCCCTGTGGAGGCCCGCCTGGGGTGGCTTGCCGCCGCTACTGCTTTGGCTGCTGGTGTTCGGAGGCATCTGCTGGGCCATCAGCAGCCTGCAGCAGCGAACCCTGGACTGGGCCAAACCCGTGGCCTCCTGGGTAACCATGTTCACCCAGCGCCCGGTGAGCTTCTACAGCGTCAACGCGATCTTCACCGGGGCCTTGGACTTCCTGCAGTGGGTGGCGCTGCCCCTGCTGTTCCTTGCGCTGTTCGCCGGCCTGGGCGGCGCTGCCGTGTGGGGTGGGGGGCGCCGCCGCTGGCTGCGTCATTCGCTTGGCTTGCTGCGGCTGCCACAATACTGGATCGCGTGGCTGATCTTCCTGGCCGTGTCCTATTGGGCGCCGATACAAATCACCACGTGGACGCCAATGCTGGAAGGCATCCCCATAGCCACTGCCAGCCTGCTGCTGCGCCTGGGTCTGGCGCTGGCCCTGCTCTTCCTGGGCTGGCTGCTGTTCCTGTCAGTGCTGGCGCGGCTGTTGAAGTTCCCCAAGCAGGGCATGATCGTCCTCCGGCGGTCCACGACGGATCCAGCCTAGTACGGTCTCGCGCCCCAACCGGAGGGCCGCGCTCCGGCAATACTGCTCAGCAACAGCGGCGGCGGCGTAGCGACGCGCACCATCACCGCTCACCAGCGCCTCATCCACCTCCGACAGGGAACCGAAGCGGACGGCCCGCGGCACGGCGCCTTGTTCCTGGCGCGCCCCCCTTTCCCTGGCTAACCCCCCTTCCCTGGCTAACCACCGCCCCAACCCTTCCTGGAACCAGCGGGGCAGCGGACGCGTGGCTTCTTGCGCAACCAGCACATGGACCAGTTCATGGCGCACCAGAGCCTCCAACTGATTGCTACGCCGCAGCGTGGCCAAAGGCTGCAACACAATGCGACTGCCCCCAGCGCCGGTGGTGGTCCCGGCGGCCACCCATCCCGGGTTCCCGGTGTGATTGCGAAAGCCATCCACATCGGCGTAGACGCTCACCTCCAGTGGCCTGCGCAGCACAATCCCGGTGGCGGCCTCCATGCTCCGCAACTCGCGCGATAACAGGGGCGTGAAGCCTTCATCCACCGCGCCCGCAAACTGCACCCGCAGCAGACCGGCGCCCCGCCGCGTCCAGCGTATGTCACGGGCGCCCACACCCACGCGGGCACCCGAAAAGTAGAACGAGAGAATCTCACGATAGCTCTTCCCCGCCCTGGCCAGCGCGGCTGCTCCCCGTTGCGAGAGCCCCACGCCATGTCCCGCGCCACGCCCCGTAAACAGGGCCTCGCCCCCTTCCACACGCAGCTCGTAAAGATCGCTGCGCACGAGGTTCCATCCCAGGTGACGTCCGATGGCGAAGCGTAACGTGGATGCCGGAAATGTCCTCCCCCCCATGCGGATCACGGCGGCGCGCCCGGAGGCATGCAACGCCGTCACCATCGGTTCCGCTCCCACGGACACGGCCAGTCCTTCGCGTTGCAAGGCCCGCTCCAGGTCCCGCAGTGGAATGCGCGCGCTCCAGGTGAAGGGCTGCGGCAACAGGCTGTGCGGGTCCGGCTGGCCGCGCATCCATGACGGCGCCGCATTGCCCCAAACGGCCCGGGCATCCTCAGTATGCCCACCCGAATCCGCGTGATGCCAGGCGCTCACCGGGGCGCCCTCACGCCACAGCAACTCGCCTTCGGTTTCCGCCACCGCCTCGTCCAGCAAGGGATGGCGGTTGGCCAGACGCAGGTCCTGGCAGTGAGTGGTATCGCAAAAGGCAAAACCCTCCTCGTCGTGGCGTGCGCCACTGGCGAAGGCATAGGAACGAATCGCCACCGCGATGGCCTTCAGCGCCTCAATGTCGCGGATGCCGCCCGCTTCGCCCGCCAGCACGGCGCGCACATAGGACTCTGTATCCATGCGGACCTGGGCGTGCAGGTCACCGTTGCTGGCCCAGACGCGCAGCAGGCCCTGGACCTCGGCCCATGGCCCATCGGCCGCGCGCAGGCGCAGCGGCGCGTCCGTTTCCATCCACCCGGTGATGTCAGTGAAGCGCCCTCCCAGCCGCAGCCGATCGCCCTCAGCCCGCACCCGCAGCGGCCCGCGCAGCATCACCGCACGCCCATCGCTGAAGCGCATCAAGGGGCTGGTTTGCGGGGTGAACGGCTGCGGCGGCGCCACATCGATCTGCTCCGGCGCCTGCCTCCAGAACAGCCGTACGGCATAGCCTTCCGCCTCCGCCGCCTGCCCCACGCACGCCACCGCCAGCATCAGGACAAGCATCCGGTACGCACCATTCAGGATGGGCGCGCCATTCGGGATCGGCGTACCGTTAGCCAAAGGCGTTCGCCTCCCCCATCGCCTTCCACACCGCCCCGGCCGCGGGGGCTGCATCCGCCCCGCCACCGCCGCCCTCCACGAACACCACCAGCAGGTATCGCGGAGAACCTGATGGCGCATAGCTGAGAAACCAACCGTTCAGGTGATTGCGATCACGCGCGCTGCCGGTTCCGGTCTTGCCGCTGATGGCCACGCCTGGCGTTTGCGCAGCAATGCCCGTGCCTGCCTCCACACAGGCCCGCAGGCCATCGCGCAACAGCGTGGTCGCCAGGGCTTGTGGATTCCGCTCCATCCGTTCCAGCAAGCGCCGAAAGGCCTCCAGCAGGGCAAGCGGTGTTGTCCACACAGCCTGCTGGCCAAGGCACTGCAGCA
>JALOKO010000253.1 GCA_025456495.1 Bryobacterales bacterium
GGCCAACACGATCACACTCGATGCCCCAGGCAGAACCACGGTGGGATCGGTCCGGCGGTCAAGATTCCGCGCAAGCCAAGCCATGTCTCCATACTTGCCCTCAGCTACCCACTGCTCAAACACAGCGCGATGCGGTGCTGGACCGGCTTTGGCAATGCGGCAGTCAGCAAAACCTAGCTCATGCGCGAGAGCGATGAGTTGTTGCTTGAGCTGGACCAACATGGCAGATCTAACGGGGAACGTGGCGGGTCAGGCGATGTGAGCGCGATAAGCTTCAGCCGTCATGAGCGCATTCATTTCCGCCGGATCCGTAGCAGCGATCTGGAACAACCATCCTTCAGTGAAGGGTTCCGTATTGATCAGGCCCGGCTCACCGTTCAGGCGGTCGTTGATGGCGACGATCGTGCCGGAGACCGGTGCATAGATGTCGCTGGCAGCCTTGACCGACTCCACTACCGCCACGGTTTCCCCGGCCTTTACCTGACGGCGGGATAGGTGCATGTACATCGTCTCAAACCCATTGCTGTGGCGAATGGTAATGAGGTTCCCTGCCCCGCCCTGCCAGCCCGAAAACTGGACAACGCCAGAGGCCACACTTTGCACCGCGGTGCCCGTTGGGGCGGCGTAATCAATGCCCAGATGCGGACGGCGGATCTTCAGCACGGGATGCAATCGACTATGCGAGAAGCGCGAACTGATGCGCGCTGCAAAGGGAAGCGGGGACTTGAGGAACGCAGCCTGCAGACTCTTGCCGTCGCCGGAATAGTAGGCTACTTTGCCGTCATCTTCCTGGAAGACATAGGCATCGTGCAGCTTGCCCATGTTGCTGTAGGTGGCGGCGAAGATACGGCCGTAGGTGGCGGGCTGGCCGTTTTCGTAGGACTTCTTTTCCACGACAAGACAGAACTCATCTCCGTTCTGGGGGTCTGTATTGAAGTCCAGATCGAAGGCGAAGATGGCTGCCATGCGGATGGCAAGTTCGGGGCTTTCCCCAATATCGCTGATGGTTTCAAAGAGGGAGCTGCTCAACGTGGCGCAGACGGGAACGGTGTCGGTGGTGCTGGCGATTTCAAGGATGCGAGGCTCCAGCGAGGGCGCGGCATCCGGGGCGGCGTCTGCTGGCGACGATGGGGGAATGTCGATTTCCAGTACGCGATCAAGGTCAAGCTGATATTCCAGCTTGCGCGGCTGGTGCAGTGCCGTCCGCGTCAGCAGGAACGCGCTGCCGGCGCGCATCTTGCGGGGATCGTAGGACGAGAGGATGGCCTGCAACAGGGCCGACTCCGTGGTGATGTCCAACTCCGCGCGACGCAGGGTGGCATGGAGGGTATCGCCGGGAAGAACAGGCAACTCCTGGTAGATGGGGGTATCGCTGATCTCTGGCGGAATCACCGAAGGAGCGGGCGTTGGCGTCAGCACCTGTGGCAGAGCGGGATACGTGGTGAGGAAGGCAGCAGCGGTGGAGGCCAGAGCCGTCAACAGCAGGATCCCCAGCAGGACACGAGCAGTCCGGTTCATTCCTTGTAGGGTATTCGGGTTCAGGGGAGCAGGTCAATGTTCTGCTATCCTTTGCGGAAGGTTTGCGCAGCGATGACGCGCGGTTGCGAGCCTGCAAATGCGGGGAAACAAGAGGTGCGGCATGGTATCGAGACGGGGACTTCTGCGGTATGGCGGAGTGGCAAGCTTGGGCGGAGCAGCTAGCTTCGGCGGCATCGCATTGGGCGCATCGCAGGCCCAGGCGGCACAGGCGACCGCGACCGGTGGGCCAGCGGATGAGCGATTCTGGGCTACCGTGCGCGCTGAGTTTCCACTGGAAGAAGGGCTGATCTTCCTGAACGCGGCGAACGTATGCCCGGCATCCAGGCCAGTGGTAGAGAAGCACCTCGCCTACCTGCGGGATATTTACGCGAACCCCTCCTTTGAGAACCGCGAGAAGTTCGCGGAATTGGAAGTAGAGGCGCGGCAGAAGCTGGCCAAGGTGCTGGGGGCCAAGCCTAGTGCAATAACCATTACGCGCAACACGAGTGAATCTACAAACACGATTGTGCGCGGGCTAAGCCTGCGCGCCGGGGACGAGGTGATCATCACGTCGCACAACCATCCTTCCAACAACGCCAGTTGGAAGGTGCTGGCTAAGCGCACCGGGGTGGTGATTAAGGAAGTTCCCACGCCCATGGAGAACGTCAGCGCAGAGCGGCTGGCACGTGGCATCGCGGGGGCGATGAGCGCGCGCACAAAGGTGATTGCGTTCACGCATGTCACCAACACGACGGGCATCCGATATCCGGCGCGCGAGATCGTTGAACTGGCGAAGGGGAAGAACATCTGGGTGCATCTGGACGGAGCGCAGAGCTTCGGGATGCTGGATTTCCGCCTCTCTGAGATTGGCTGCGATTCCTACGCAACCAGCATGCACAAGTGGCCGATGGGTCCTCTGGAGGCCGGCGTGCTGTATGTGAAGGATGGGCGTCAGGATGAGCTGTGGCCCTCGATTGTCACCGCGGGATATTCCGAACTGTTGGAGGGCGTGGCTCGGTTTGGGGTGCTGGGGCAACGGGATGACGCCCGGATGGTGGCGGCGGGAGAGGCTGCCGTGTTCCTTGACCGGCTGGGCATGGCCAATGTGGAGGCGCGGGCATTGGGGCTGGCGGCGCACCTAAAGAAGGCCTTGACTGCGGTGCCCGGTGTGAAGATGCTCACCCCGATGGAGGCTGCGCTCAGCGGGGCGGTCGTGAAGTTCCGCGTAGAAGGCAAGAACACCCAGGAGTTGGGACGCGCGCTATGGAAGAGCCACAAGATTTCCGGGGCGGTTACTTCGCGCGGAGACTTGGAAGGCCTTCGCTGGTGTCCGCACGTCTACAACACGCGGGCTGAGTTGGATGTAGCCGTCGAGGCGCTTGCGCGAGCGGTGGCATAACAGTGGCGCTGGACGCGCGATCAGATGCGCCAGCGTGATCGATGATTCGGGGTGGATGAGCACATTCAGTGCAACACTGAAGAGAGGGAGGCTCTCCGTCGCGCATGGCATCGGTCGTTCGTTCGGTTTGGGTTTGGGGGGCCACGGCCTTTCTGGCGGTGTTTGAGTATCTGGTGATGGCGGGAATCCTGCTGGTGGATCGCGACCCTCTGCGACGCCGCGCGGGACGCTTTCTGCATTGGTGCGGGCGAACCGTAACCCGGCTGCTGCCGGCGTGGCAAGTGCGCCTGGAGGGGCAGATCCCGGATGCACACGAAGGACCCTTCCTGATTGTGGGCAACCACCAGAGCCACACGGATATTCCGGTGATCTGTTGGCTGCCGCTGCAGTTCAAGTGGGTGGCCAAAAAGGAATTGTTCTCCATTCCCGTGGCGGGCTGGATGTTCGGCATGGCCGGGCAGATTGCGGTGGACCGCAAGGACTCGCGCGCCGGGGCAAAGGCTCTCATTCAGGCCGCGCGCTTCCTGGAGCAACGCATGTCGGTGCTGTTCTTTCCTGAGGGCACGCGCAGCCGTGATGGAAACCTGCTGCGCTTCCAGGATGGTCCGTTCCGCCTGGCGTTGAAGACGGGCGTACCCATTCTCCCCGTGGTGATTGAGGGCACGGGAGATCTGCTGCAGCGGAACTCTCTGCTGTTTACGGATGCGCATCTGTTTCGCGTGCGAGTGTTGGCGCCAGTGGGGGCCAGCAAGCAGGAATGGACAGACGCGAGCGCGCTTCGGGATGCGGTGCATGCGCGCATGCAAGCCGAGCTGGACGCCATGCGGGGCAGGGATGCGACCACGCAGTCAGTGGAGGCGGAGGTAGATGCCCTGGCCCCCTAGGGAAGCCACAGGGTTGGCCTACCAGTAGGGAAGGGTCTGGCGCCTGCCGGGCCGTCGACGATCATGATTTCCTTCAACGCTATCCGCCAGGAACTTCGTCCGATGACCGCTCTGGCGCTGCCCGTGGTGTTTGCCGAGTTGGGATGGATGGCGATGACCGTGGTGGACACGATGATGGTGGGTCGCCTGAACGCCCAGGCCATCGGGGCGGTGAGTTTCGGCGCGCTGTTCGTGAACGTGCTGACGTTCTTCTGCCTGGGGCTGCTGTTGGGGCTGGATACCCTGGTGAGCCAGGCTTTCGGGGCAAACAACCTCAAGCGCTGCAACCTCTGCCTGGTGCAGGGGGTCTGGATGGCGCTGCTGCTGACGCCGCTGGTTTCCGCGGTGGCCTTTCTATTGCTGCCCGTGGCGCGCAACTGGGGGGCGGACGCGCGTGTGGTGCAGCAGGCCGTCCCCTACCTGAAGACCCTGGTGTGGAGCACGCTGCCGCTGCTGCTCTACGTCGTGTTCCGCCGCTACTTGCAATCGATGAACCATGTGGGGCCGGTGATGTTCGCGCTGGTTTCCGCGAACCTGGTGAACGTGCTGGTGAACTGGCTGCTGGTGTTTGGCAATTGGGGATTTCCGGCGATGGGCGTGGAAGGGGCAGGGTGGGCAACCTTCTTTTCGCGGGTGTACATGGCAGCGGTACTGGTGGCCTTCGTATGGCTGAAAGAACGCGCCAAGCCGACAGGATTAAGGCAGACGCCGCGTGCTTTCCACTGGCCTTTGGTGCGGGAATTGGTGGCGTTGGGCTTGCCGGTGGCGATGCAGATCACGGCCGAATACGGGGTGTTTGCACTGGCGACGGCTCTCATCGCGAGACTGGATGCGTTGTCGTTGGCAGCACACCAGATTGCATTGAACGTGGCCAGTGTAACCTTTATGGTGCCGCTGGGCGTGAGTTCAGCCGGGGCCGTTCGGGTAGGGCAGGCAGTGGGAAGGAAAGACCCACATGGCGCCGTGGTAAGCGGCTGGACAGCAGTGGCGCTGGGAACAGGATTCATGCTTTGCGCGGGTGTGCTGTTGTTCGCGTTTCCCGAAGCCGTGCTGCGTATCTTCACCACGGACCGCAGCGTGTTCGCCCTGGGCGTGCCCTTACTGTTTCTGGCGGCCGCCTTCCAGTTCTTCGACGGCATCCAGGTGACCGCTGGCGGCGTGCTGCGCGGCATCGGAGACACCCGGACACCCATGCTCAGCAACCTGGTGGGCCACTGGCTGCTGGGTTTGCCGGTGGGCTATTCGCTGTGCTTCCTGGCGGGCTGGAACGCGGTGGGCATCTGGGTGGGCCTGTCCCTGGGTTTGGTGGCGGTGGCCGTGGCGGTGCTGTGGACCTGGCGCATCCGCGTGCGTCACATGCCGCGGATTGTCCAACAGGCCACCGCAAGCATGGACGGCGTCCATTAGGCTCATCCGTTGCGCCTCCGTTGTGGCTCTATTGAACAGATGCATTGCGCAGATGGAATCCCCAACGCGCCGCGCCCTAGCCCGGCCTCCGGATGCGCTTCAGCATGCGCAGTTCGTTCTTTTCGCCGGGGACAATGTGATACACCACCTCGTCCATGATGCGGCGAATCAGGCCCATCCCAAGGCCGCCGGACGCGCGCTCCTTCACCAGTTGGCGAGGGTCCTTGGGCTCAATGAGAGTGGGGTCGAAACCACGACCCTGATCGACGATTTCAAAGCGTATGGCATCTTCATCCAGGATGGCGCGCACCATCACTTGTTTGGTGGCGTCATGCCCATAGGCGTGTTCGATGACATTGGCGCAAGCCTCATCGACAGCCACGGCCATCAGCAGGCTTTCCTCTTCCGTGAGCCGTGCGCGGAAGGCCACATCGCTGACAAAGCTGCGAATCATGGCCAGGTTTTCACTGGAGGAAGGGACGTGGAGAGCAAAGGCCTGCTCAAACGTTTGCCGCATGGGAGGCCTCCTGGGAATCGAAGCTGGAAACGGCATCCCGCGCGGTATCGAAGATCCGAAAAATCTCAGTGAAGCCGAGGATATCGAATACTTGGCGGACCTTAGGAAGCAGGCCGCCAATGCGGATATCACCATCCTTTTCACGCAACTCCTCAATGAAGCTCATGAAGACGCCCAGGCCAGCGGAAGAGATGTAGCTTAGCCCGGCGCAATCGACAGCGATACGGACGCAACCGGCATCCAGCTTCTGTTGGATGGCGCCCTCAAAGT
>JALOKO010000254.1 GCA_025456495.1 Bryobacterales bacterium
CGCGTAGAGGGTCAGCCAGTGGCTGTTCACCTCATCCAGGTACAAGGTTTCCGGTGGTGGCAGGCGTTCGGGCAGGGCGTTGTAGTTCCGTTTGCCGGCGCCTAGGTCGCGCAGATAAAGGCGGTGCGCAAATCGCAGAGTCTCGCGCGTGATCTGCCAGACGCCGGTTGCGTAGTTCAGGACGTACACCCGGTTGCCCCGCCTTCGCAAGACGATGTCCCCGGCTTCGGCCTTGCGTTTCCAAACCCCGTGCTCCAGGTCGCCACGAACGTCCATGTAGTTGTTCTCCACCGCGGCGATGCCCAGAAAGATATCGAAGGGCAGTTCGTAGAACTCGGCCACCGCAATGATGTCGGCCGCCAACTGGTCAGCCATTTCGGGAAGGATGGGCGGCGGCAGTGGTTGCATGCGCTTGCGGATACGCGGATCCACTCGGCTTTTGAACAGCATGAAGCGCTTGGTGAACTCCCGCAATTGCGCCGGGCTGAGGCTTTCCAGGCGCTTCCGCACCGGTGCGTTATAGGCCGCCACGAAAATGCGGGACTGCTCATGGTATCGCTTCCAGTCCGGCTCACTGGCGACGAAGGGCAGCCAGTTGGCGATGTATCCCGCTTCACGCAGTTGCGCTTCCAACTCGTACAGGGTCAGCCAATCGCCATTGGTTTCCACCATCAGGCGGTAGATGGGGCGAGGCGCCTGTTCGCGCGTAACCAGCAGCACGCGCACTCCCTCCAGGGCGGGACGGCTGCGCAGAAAGTCGAAGGTGAGAAAGGCCAGAATTTCGTCGTGAAACCACTCCACCTCGGCCAGGATTCGCCCTGTGGGCGGACGCACGGCCGGTACGCCGTCGTTCCAGGTCCACTCCGGCAGCATCACGCCGATAGAGGCATCCAGCGGCTTAACCCGATAGAACTCGCGGAAGAAGTAGCCGCTGGTGGCCAGGCCGGCCAACAGCATGCCCAGCAGCAACAATCGGGCGCCCCAGCGCAAACTACGCAGCCGTCGACGTGCCAGGCCTGCCTCCACGATGATTTCCGCGCGCTGCTGCTCGCGGTCAGTTGCAGGCACGGCGGACGCCGATGAGTTCGCGTTGTCAGGGCCGGGCGCCATGTTCGTCCCTTCATCCTATCCGCACCCGCTGTGTTGGACCATCCCGGCACGTGCGGGGAGTACACGAATCGCCAATGAATTCGCCAACGAATTCGCCAATGAAACGACGTTGCCAGGCCCAGTGCGATACACTTCCCCCTATGTCTCTGCAGGACAGTCCCTCCGCGGTGGATCCGGGTGCGCCGCCCGTAGTGGTTGCGGATCCCTATCAACTGGATCCCTCCGCGGTGGAGGCGCCCCCCGCCGGTTTGCGCTCCACCTTGCGCAAGATCGGCCCGGGCATGATCCTGGCTGCGTCCATTGTGGGTTCCGGCGAACTGATCGCCACCACAACCCTTGGCGCCCAAGCCGGCTTTGTTGCGTTGTGGATCATTCTCTTCAGTTGCTTCATCAAGCCCATCGTGCAGGCGGAGTTGGGCCGGTATGTCATTTCCACGGGACAAACCGGCCTGGAAGCCTTCGACCAGGTTCCCGGTCCGCGCTTGTTCCGGGTGAATTGGATCGTCTGGATTTGGGCCGCGATGGTGATGATGACCCTCTTCCAGGTGGGCGCCATGTTTGGCGGCGTGGCACAAGTGCTGCACACCCTGATGCCCGTACTAAGCGTCGAGTTGTGGGTGCTGCCCATCTGCGTGGTGTCGTTGGCGCTTTTGTTGGGGGGCGGCTATCGACGCATTGAAAGCTTGGCCATGGTGAAGGTGGGCTTCTTTACCATGCTCACCGTGCTATCGGCGGCGATGGTGATGAAGGCGCCTGAGTTCGACTGGTCGCTGCTGTTTGCAGGGCTGTGGCCCCGTATTCCGGATGGCGGATGGGTGACCGCGGTAGCCGTGTTCGGCATGACCGGCGTGGGCGCCAGCGAGATCTTCATGTACCCCTACTGGTGCGTAGAAAAAGGCTATGCCCGCTATGCCGGAAAGCGCGACGGCAGCGCGGCGTGGCTGCAGCGCGCCACGGGGTGGATTCGCGTGATGCACCTGGATGTGCTGGTGTCGATGACCGTGTATACCGTCGCCACCTGCGCCTTTTACGTACTGGGCGCGGCTGTCCTGCACCCCAAAGGAATCGTGCCGGATTCCTCCACGATGATTGCCACGTTATCGGAACTCTACACCTCTACCCTGGGCGAGTGGGCGCTTATCCTGTTCTACATCGGCGCGGTGGCCACGCTCTACGGCACGATCTTTGCTGCCACCGCCGCCCATTCCAGGATCTACGCCGATATGGCGTGCATGATGGGCGCCTTCCGGCGCGAGGACGCAGCGGCGCGAAATCGCTGGCGTGACCGGTTTGTGTGGGTGCTCACCATCATTCCCGTGGCCCTGCTGTATGCCTTTAAGAATCCGGTACACATGGTGGTGGCTGGAGGTCTGGCGCAGGCGCTGTCGCTTCCCGTGATCTGCCTGGGCGTCTTATATATGCGCCACAAGTTGCAACCGCTTGAGACTGCCCCCGGACGCTGGAATACATTCTGGCTATGGATTGCCGGGATCTTGATTACCGTATTGATGTTTGTTTATGTTTCGGGACTCATGTAACGATTTGTAAACAAAAAAAGCGCGGCTGGCATTTCGCCAACCGCGCTTTTTGCTTCGGCCTGAAGCCCACTTACTTGGGCATAATCACGGAGTCAATCACGTGGATGACGCCGTTGGTGCACTCAATGTCGGTCTTGACGATGTTGGCGTTGTCGATCTTCGCCTTGCCGCCCATCACCGAAATCTTCGCAGCGCTACCCTGAACGGTCTTTGCTTCCTTCAGGGTCACAGCGGTGGACGCCATCACCTTGCCCGATACCACGTGATACAACAGCACCTGCTTCAGCTTTTCCTTGTCAGCGAGCAGGGCATCCAATGCGGCCTTGGGAACCTTTGCGAATGCTTCGTCCGTGGGGGCGAACACAGTGAACGGGCCCTTGCCCTTCAGTGTTTCCACCAGACCAGCGGCCTTCACGGCGGTTACCAGGGTGTTAAAGCTGCCCGCACCCACGGCGGTGTCGACAATGTCCTTGTCGGCCGCGGTGGCGGTGAGGCTTGAGAACGAAAGCGCTAGAGCGAGCGCGAGAATACTCAGGATCTTCATGATCGACCATCTCCAGGAAATATCGGAAGTGTGTGAGTCACAGGATCGCGCTCACAACACAACAGAGTCCTGCGGATTCGCTGCCGCTCTAAAACTTTGCAAGTTTTTTTGCATGGATCGAACATTCTCCGTCCATACTCGTATTTTTTGTGAAGACATCTGTAATGCTCTTCAACTGGCGTCGTCTCTGTCTGTGGGCGGTGCGTGGCTTCGCCTGCTCAGGGGGATTCGGGGTACGCTGAAAGGATTGGCGGGATTTTGCCCGGCACACAGCAATCATGGCTCTACTTGACCAAAATTGGAATCCGGCCCGGCGCGAAGGCGCTGCGCTGTTCTGGTACACCGTCAGCACCTCGTTCGGCCTCGCTACGGATTCCATTCGCGCTCACAAACTGCGCAGCTTCCTCACCTTGTTGGGCGTCATCATCGGCGTTGGCAGCGTGATTCTTGTTGGCGCGGCCATCAACGGCATCAACGTCTACGCCGAAGAGAGCACGTCAAAAGCCTTCGGCAGCGAGAGCTTTTTCATGTCGCAGGTGACGAACGCTTCCAGCCGCAAGGAGTTCTTCGACAAGCTGAAGCGTAACCAGCGTATTGACTGGACGGATTTCACCTACCTCCAGGAGGCCCTGGGCGACCAGATCATTTATAGCCCCTACATGGGCCTGCGCGAGGATGTCAAACGCGGCTCAGAAACCGTGGAAGAGTGCCAGATCACCGGATCCTTCGCAGCGCTGCCCGAAATCCGTGACATCAATGTGGAGGCTGGGCGATTCTTTACGGAACAGGAAGACCTGGCCCGCCAGCAGGTGGTGATCATTGGCTACGACCTGCAGGAACGGCTTTTCCCGGGCACGAATCCTCTGGGCCGTACGGTCACCATCAAGGGCAGGGAATTTACCGTCATTGGCGTACAGGAAAAGCTGGGCTCCGCGTTTGGCCAATCGCAGGACACCTCGGCCTACATTCCCTATCGCACGATGACCCGTGTCTGGGGACCGAACCGAAACATGACCGTTCTAGGCAAAGCGCGCCCGGAAACCGGAATGACTCTGCAGGATGCGCTGGACTCCACCCGCGTGGCGATGCGCGTTCGTTTCAAGCAGAAGCCGAATGAAACGGACAAGTTCGATACCCTCACCCCCGACGCAATCCGTGGCTTCATTGAAAACATCACCAACCTCATCTCCGCCGTGGTAGTGCCGGTGACTCTGATTTCGCTGGTGGTGGGCGGCATCGTCATCATGAACATCATGCTGGTGAGCGTGACCGAGCGCACCAAAGAGATTGGTGTTCGTAAGTCCCTGGGCGCAAGGCAAAGCGACATTCGGCTGCAGTTCCTGCTGGAGTCGGCTCTACTGGCGGCATTCGGCGGGGCTTTGGGCATCGGTTTCGGAGCACTGCTATCGTTCGTGATCGGCAAGGCCTTTGAACTCACGATGTCCATCTCGCTCTTCTACATCCTGCTCTCGCTCACCGTCTCCGGTACGGTGGGCATCGTCTCTGGAATTTATCCCGCGTTTCGCGCGGCCAAGCTCGACCCCGTGGAGGCGCTTCGCGCGGATTAACCATGAACGTCGCAAACGCATCCATTCTGGAAAATTTCCGTATGGCGATCGACGCCATCTGGAGCCACCGCTTTCGCTCGAGCCTCACCATTCTGGGCATCGTCATTGGCATCACCACCGTGGTTTCCGTGGCGTCTCTGCTGGCTGGGTTGCGGCAGGGCATTGTAGTATTCTTTGAAGAACTCGGCCCGGACAACGTGTTCGTCTACCGCACCAGCGGCGACCCCGGCAGCCAGGGCGCCAATCGCGAAGAGCGCCTTCGTCGCCCCCTGCGCGTGGAATACGCCGATATCATCCGCGCCTCCACCACCAGCACGGTGAAGACGGTGGGCATGAACCTCTTCATCCCAGGCGTGTATCGAGGTCGACCATTGAACGCCAAGGTGCCTGGCATTGAAACCGAGGATTTCAACATCGTCGGCACCGATGCCAATCTACTGCAGGCTTCCTCGCGCACCTTGCGCGAAGGCAGATTGTTTACCGAAGATGAGGCGCGCCGCGGCGAGAAGGTAGCCGTCATCGGCGCCAAGCTCGCCGACATCCTCTACCCGGGTGGTAGCGCGTTGGGCAGAACCGCCATTTTCGGCGGCGCCGAGTACCAGATTATTGGTGTTTTTGATCTGGCCAAGGGCGGCTTTTTCGGTGAGAACGGCCAGGATAAGCAGGTCAGCATTCCGTTCCGTACGGCGCGCATGCGCTACCCGGGCACCGATAATCGCATCATGATCGTTTGTACGGCTCTGCCCGGGATGCGCGACCAGGCCCAGCAGGAAGTGGAGTGGATTATGCGGCGGATCCGTAAGCTCAACACCGCCGACAAGAACGATTTCTCGCTTTCCACGCCAGATTCCATCATCCAGCAGTTCGACAAAATCACGGGCATCGTGTGGCTGGTGTCGCTGGCGCTGTCTGGCCTGGGTTTGCTGGTGGGCGGCATCGGCGTGATGAACATCATGCTGGTGAGCGTGACGGAACGAACCCGCGAAATTGGCGTACGCAAAGCCATCGGAGCCCGTCGTAGCGATGTCATCTCGCAGTTTCTGATGGAGGCCATGACCCTCACCGGCTTAGGCGGCGTTTTCGGAATCATCTTCTCGCTCACCGTGGTGCTGCTGATTGGTTTGTTGTTCCCCAGCCTCAGTGGGCCCACTCCGCCGTGGGCGCTGGCTGTCGGGTTCGGTGCATCAGTGGCCGTAGGCCTGTTCTTTGGCGTCTGGCCCGCTGTGAAGGCGGCGAACCTGGATCCTGTGGAAGCCCTGCGCTACGAGTA
>JALOKO010000255.1 GCA_025456495.1 Bryobacterales bacterium
CTTCTTCCTGTTGCTGTTCCTTGCTGCATTCGGCGTGGAGTGGTTCCTGCTTCCCCAAGCAGCGGAGCCGTATCGGTGGCAGTTCTCGCTTGCGCTGGCTTTCCTGGTGACGTTGGCGCTGAGCAATCTCTGGGGCTTGCTGCACGCCCTGGGACGGCTGCGGCTTGTCAGCAGAGATCCTTCGCGATGGCAGGATGGGGAACGGGTTGCCGTGAGTGGGGAGATTCGCCCGCTGCGCCACAGCCTGAAGGCTCCCGCGTCTGGAAGGGACGTGGTGGTGTATGAATTTCAAGTCCTTCGTCCGGACTACAACGCGAAGAACACACGCACGCAGCATGGCGAACTGACCAGCTATGGCATGGCTCCTTGCGGGATCTATACCGGGGCAAGCATGGTGCGGCTGATTGGCTTTCCGAAGCTTACGGCGTTCCCACCGCAAAGCTTCACCAGCGACGCCCACCGCCAGCGGGTGGCGCCCTACATTGCATCGCGGCATTGGGTGCGCAGGGGCAGGTCCATTGGCGATGCGATTGACCATCTGCAGGGCATTTACAACTCGCCTACGGAAAGCATGGAGGAGCACTTCGCGCGGCCGGACGGAGTGCTGGCGATCCCTACCCTGGCCGACCATGGGGCGCCGGCGGCCACGCAGCGGCAACCGGTTGACGCATCGCTGGCGGACCGGATCCTTGCGGAGCTGGTATCGCGGGCGATCTGGATGCGCGAACTGGTCATCGAGGCTGGGTCCACCGTGACAGCCTTTGGCGTCTACCGCGCAAACCTGATGGCGGTGGAGGTAAGCGCTCCGCTGCATGATGTAGACCGGGGCGTGTACCCCGGCGCGGCGGGCCGGGTGATCGGCGGACTGGCAGCCAAGGCGCTGCTGACCCTACTGGTGATGTTGGCCATCACGGGCGGCGCCCACTACGCCGCCTTGGCAAACGATGGGGAACTGCTGCGGCGCTTCACAGCGTTTCTGGAAACGTCGTGAGCCGCAAGGGCGATGGCTACTGTGAGGACTTCTCAAACCCGATGACGATGTCGATGCCTTTCCCGCTGGGGTTCACATCGAACAGGATGGCATTACCCAACGTGACGCTGCTACCGTCCGGTAGGCCGAGGCTGACATTGAGCACACTGGACTGCTGAACGGACTTCATTGCATTGGCGCTGCCAACCGAGTGGATATGCAGCGCGACTGCGCCACCAGCACCGCGAGCAGCCGCCTCGCGTACCTTTTGCACCGCAGGCAACAACAGCCCCGCAGTCTGCGCCGTGTTTGGACTGGCGATATCGCCCGGGCTGGTGCGACTGGTTCTGGCAGCAGCCTCCCGGACCTTCTGGACCGCGGGCAACAACAGTCCGATGAGTTGCGGCGCCTGCGGAACCGCCTGGAGACTACCTGGTCTGGCGGGGGCCGTGGCGGCCGCTTCCCGCACCTTCTGCACTGCCGGCAGCAAGAGCCCAACCGCGGTTTGCGAGCCACCCGCCTGCAGTAGTTCCGTGGCTACCATCGTGGACTCAGTGCGTCCCACGATTGCAGTCCCCTTGATGTCGCCGATCTTCATGTATGCTGGCATCGATCTTTCCTTCCTTCCTTGTTCGCGTGCGCTTGCGGCAAGACATGGGCGGAGGACCCAGGTTTTGGCCGTCACACACTGCCGTACCCATTCAGGTAAGCGAACGAAGTGGACGGGAAAGGCTCACCTGCGGATGTTACAAAGCTCCTCGCAGGAGTATTTGGTCGCATGCGCCCGTGTTTCGGCAAGGATCGCCGACTATTCGGCGAACAGCAAGCCCTGCAGGAGCATCTGCCGGATGAGGTTGAGGTTCTCTTCGCGGCTTCCGGGGAGCATAGAGAGGACCTCCTGACCGGAGATACCCGAGGCAGCTTCGAGAACAGCCACCGCCTCCAGCGGGAGGTGTCCCCCGGCGAGCAGCGACTCCGGCGCAAACTCGACCGTGACATTCGGCGGTGGGTGAGGGTGAAGGGCCACGACACGGAAGCCCGCGGGCGCGAGCAGGTTGGCAGCCAGCAAAGCCGGATCGGGTGCGTTGGCGAGACGCATCGCCTGGAAGCCGCGATCAGCATATTGGGCCGTTACGTGGTCCAGAGCGGATAGGGGCACCTGCCGCACGGCTTGCACGGGTGGGCAGTCCAAGGCAGGCTGGAAAAAGTGTACGACGAGATCGATCCACTCGATGCCCTGCTGCTGGTAGTGGTGGAGCATGCGCCGCAGGAAGTTTCCATACGCGGGCTGGCCAAGCGGGTGGAGGTAAGGGGCAAGCAGGGTGCAGTAATCCTCAGCGGATGTTCGAAACAACTCGCAGTGAAGCCCGAGTAGCGGTTGGCCTGCCGTCGCTTGGCGTACCCGGCTGCGCCACAGGGGCGCACCATCGTGGTGGTCACTGGATGCTGCCCATTCCACGCACAATACGGCGCGGCCTTCCGGCTCCAGATGGTTGTGCAACTGACGCAGGATGTCCATGGTGATGGCATCACCCCAAGGCCCACCGGCGGAGAACGTGGACCCGCTGCCGGTGTCGGGAAGGAATGGAGGCTGGCAGACGATTCGCCGAAAGCGGCGTCCCGCGACGGGCGCAAACAGGTTGCCTTGGGCAAAGACTGGCGACGGCTCGTTAGAGAGGCCCGCGTTCAGCATGCGATTCATGGCGGCCATGCGGATGGCGCGTTGGCTGATGTCGGCGCCGAGGCGCACGGCGGCGTGCGGCCACAAGGCAAGGGCCAACGCGCCGCCTCCACAACCCAGATCAAGCAGCGACGCGTCGGGCCCCCACGGCATGGTGTCTGTCGCCGCGGCATGGAAAATACGCGAGGTGGCGGCGGAGGGCCCCATGACGGCATCCGGATGGAAGAGTGCGCGATCGCCAAGGATGCGCATGCCATTCAGCGCGCCCATGCGTAGGGCAAAGTGGAACTGCTGCTGTCCGACAGGAAGGGGCTCGGCGGGAAGGGCCAAGCCAAGATCCCGCAACGCAGTCGCGAGGACTCCGCCGAACACCTGCTGCAACTCGCTCCAGGTGAGCGGTTCCTGCAATCGAAGGAAAGCGACGCACAGGGCGGCGAGGGTCCCTTGTTGGCGGGCTTTCCATTGCTGCAATGGCAGCCGGAGCACATCGCCCAGATCGGGCCCCAGGAAATCGAACTGGCGCAAGGCATCCTCGTCGACGCCGAGGGCATCCAGGCGGGCGGTGAGCGCCAGCCAGAAGGACTGGGGCGCCGCGGCAGCCGCATCCAACGGGGGAAGCGCGAGTAGGGTTCGATGGTCCTGTTCCATAGGCGCAATCGTAGCGCGATGGCGCTGGCCGGTGAAGGAAACGCAGCAGACCTGGCCGCTCGCGCGAAACCGGTGACCACAAACGATACTGTAGTTGCGGCGAACGATATTGGAGTTGCGGCGAACGATATTGGAGTTGCGACGACCGGGACAAGGGGAACTGCGCGGATGACCTGCTTGCGAGTTGCTGGCGATGTCCGAATCCTGTTCGCTTTCCTGTTGTGGATGGCGAGCGCTACCGTGAACGGACAGGCACTGTCGGGTGTCGTGCGCGATGCCGCGACAGGGGAGGGCATCGGGAGCGCGCGACTGCGACTGTCATCGCCAATGGGGGCCGTGGTGGAGGTGATCTGCGCCGCGGATGGCCGCTTCCAGGCAGAGATCCCCAGCGGTGCATTCACGCTGCAAGCCACTGTGGTGGGCTACCGTCCGTATCGTGCGACGTTCACCAGAGAGGAGGGCCAGCCAATGGAGCTGGAGTTGCGCCTGGTGACGGACACGCTACGCCGACGCGACTCCACTGAAGTGGTGAGCGATGTGTTCGCGCGCGAGGAAAGCGGCGCGGTGACGCTGTCGGGAACCGAGTTGCGCAACCTGGCCAGCGTGCTGGCGGATGATCCGCTGCGCGCCGTGCAGGGGTTGCCGGGCGTGGCCAGCAATAACGACTTCCAGAGCCAGTTCAGCATCCGTGGGGCGGGATTTGAACGGGTAGGCATTTACCTGGACGGCATCCTGCTGCGGTCACCCTTCCATGCGGTACAGGGGGAAAGTTCCAGCGCGTCGCTGACGGTGCTGAATGGCGATTTTCTGGATAGCGTGGCGCTGTATACGGGAGCGCCTCCCAGTGTGTACATGGACCGCAGCGCGGGCGCACTGGATGTGCGCACCAGGGAGGGCGCGCGCGATGGCTATCATGGGCGACTGAGCGCGGGCTTTTCCAATGCGGCGGCAACGATGGAAGGCCCGCTGGATGGCGCCCGGCGCGGCGGCTGGCTGGTGAGCGCGCGGCGCAGCTACCTGCAGTACATCATCAATCGCACGACGGACGAACCCGCCTTGGGCTTTGGCTTTTGGGATGTGCAGGGCAAGGCGGATTACTCGCTCACGCGCAAACACCGCGTGTCCGTGGGTCTGGTGCAAGGTCACTCTGGCCTGGACCGCAGTGGCGCGGAGAGCCGCGTGGGACAGAACGCCATTCTGTTCAGTGGATACAACGTGACGCTGGCGAACCTGCATTCGTCGTATACGCCCGGCAACCGGTGGCTGCTGTCGAATCGGCTTGCCTACATGCGCGAGCGTTTCCAGAACGAGAACCGCGAGCGCCAGCCGCTGGCCGAAGGATTCCATGGCGAGTGGATTTTCAACAGCGACACCACCTTCAGTTGGAACGAACAGGCGCCGCTGCAGTTTGGGGTGAGCGTCCGCCGCCTGCGAGACGATGGCTATCAGGAGCGGGTGATTAGCGCCGCACCGTTCCGGGAAACGCTGAACCGGTTTCGGGGGACTGGGTTGCGCAGCGGCGGCTATGTGCAGCAAAGCCTACCGATTGGCCAACGCGTGAGCGCGACGGTTGGGGCGCGGGTGGATGGCCATTCTCTCGCAGGGCCGAACACGGTTTCGCCGACGGCGTCTTTGCGAGCGCAACTCCTGCCCGGCACGTCGCTGCAGGTGGCCACGGGCAGCTATGCGCAGTACCCGGAAATCAGCCGGTTCCGGGCGCTCTTCGGGCGCGATTCGCTGCTGCCGGAACGGGCCATCCATCACCAGCTAGCCATTGAACAGCGGCTGACGGATAAGCTGCGTCTGCGTGCGGAAATCTACAACCGGTTAGACCGCGATCTGCTGTTCCGGCCCTTCAGTGAGCCGCGACTGCTGCAGGGAGTGGTGTTCAACCCACTGCGGACGGCGCCGCTGGAGAACTCGCTTCGAGGCTATGCGCGAGGCTTGCAGGTGTTCCTGCAAAGGCGTTCAGTGAACGGACTTACCGGGTGGGCCTCGTATAGCTACGGTGTGGCGCGCCTGCGCGATGGCGTTTCAGGCCAGCACTTCTACGCGGATTTCGACCAGCGCCACACGGTGAACCTGTTCGGCAGTTATCGCCTGCGTCCGACGCTGAACCTCAGCCTGCGCCATACCTACGGCAGCGGCTTCCCTATCCCCGGCTTCCTGGTGGGAACGGAAGATAACTTCCGGCTGGCCCCCACCCGCAACAACCAGCGCATCCCCAGCTACCTGCGGACAGACCTGCGCCTGAACAAGACCTGGATTCACAAGCGGGCACAGTACACGTTCTTCCTGGAAACAGTGAACCTCACCAACCGCCGGAACATCCGCTTTGAGAGCCTGGCCAACTATAACCGCAGCACCGGCACCGCGCGGGTGAACCTTGATCGGCTGCTGCCGTTGATTCCTTCGGCGGGCCTGGCGGTAGATTTCTGATGCCGCGCGGGAGTTTTGGGGCTGCGCGGGAGAGCGCCGACGGGGATGGATGGTCCTTGGCCGGTGCGCAGCAGCCGTTCACCGGCAGGAAGACAGCGCTGGACGAAGCAAACTTTCTTGCAGACGGTAGCCCGATAGAATCAGAAGCGTGAGGCCGTGATGCATTTCCTCTCGCTGATATTGAAGAACTCCCTACGCAACCGGCGGCGCACCTTGCTCACCATTGCCAGCGTGGCCCTTTCGTTCTGCCTGCTGGGGGTGCTGCTGGCGCTGTACAACGCC
>JALOKO010000256.1 GCA_025456495.1 Bryobacterales bacterium
AGCAGCGGAACCCGCTGGCCTTTCAGCGTGTGCAGTACCTTGAGCAGCCCACCAGCCGGGACCTCCGCCAGGATAGCGACAAGCGGATGCAGGAGGCGGCAAAGCTGCGGCCGGTGGTGATCGATGAGGCGCTGACGGATGTGGAAACGCTGTTGCTGGCTGAGCAGATGGGCTACACGGGATGCGCGTTGAAGGCCTGCAAGGGGCAATCGCATACGGTGGTGATTGCGTCGCTGGCGCGTGCCCGGAAATTGTTCCTCAGCGTGCAGGACCTTACCTGTCCGGGCGCGGCATTCATTCACTCAGCGGCGATTGCGGCGCACGTACCGGGAGTGAGCGCGATTGAAGCCAATGGCCGGCAATACGTGCCTTCCGCGAACGCCGGATGGAAGGATCGTTTCCCGGGGCTGTTCACGGTGCGGGCCGGGCAGATTGCAACGGGCGAGATCCGTGGCAATGGCCTTGGCGCGGTGAGCTAAACAGCGGCAAGCAACCGTGGGATCACCCGACCAGGCAATGAAGCTGAGGGAAGGAGTACGGCATGGATTTGGAACTGCGTGGACAGGTAGCCGTGGTCACGGGCGGCGCAAGCGGGATTGGCCTGGCCTGCGCGCGGGGCTTCGCCCGGGAGGGGGCAGCCGTGGCGTTGTGGGACGTGGCTGCGGAGGTGCGCACGGTGGCTGCCGCGCTGGCCGCGGAGTTCGCCGTGCCCGCGCTGGGCATCCCCGTGGATGTGGCCAGCCAGGCATCCGTGCAGCAAGCGTTGGCGGGCGCTGAGGCTGAGTTGGGGCCGGTTCGCCACCTGGTGCATGCGGCAGCGATCGGGTCCGGGAAGTTCGGCTTTCCCTACACCAACCTGGAACCTGCTGACTGGCTGCGTGTGTTGGAGGTGAACATCCTGGGCATGACGCATATCGCCCATGCCGTTGGTCCGGCGATGGCCGCTCGCAAGGCTGGCAGCATGATCTTCATCGGCAGCGTGGCGGCGCAGATCGGTTCGCCCACTGACCCTCCCTATAGCGCCAGCAAGGCCGCGAACATCAATTTCGCGCAGTGCATGGCCAAGGACCTTGCGCAGCATCACGTGCGCGTGAACGTGGTGAACCCGGGAATGGTGCAAACTCCGCTAAACCGGGGAGTCTGGAAGGCCTGGTACGATCAGCAACCGGAAGCCGAGCGTCGCACGTATGAAGAATGGGCCGGCGAGAAGGTGAAGAAAGTAGCCCCTCTGGCGCGCTGGCAGACCCCGGACGACGTGGCCGAGATGGTGGTGTTCCTCTGCTCAGAAAGGGCACGTCAGGTGACCGGACAGAGCATCAATGTGGATGGCGGGCAGGTGATGCGCTACTGACAGCGCGCCCCATGTGCGGGTAGGCGGCCACGGAAGACGCAAACAGTCTGGTTGGCAGCCAAGCTGGCGCCAACCCGGTAGCGAGCGACGAGGCTCGCCAACCGGGATGGTTCCAGAAACTCTCCGTCGTTAGGCTTCGTTGAGGGCCGCCACGCCCGGCAGTTCGATGCCGCTGAGGTACTCCAACGTCGCGCCGCCCCCGGTGGAAATATGGCTGATCTGGCTGGCCAGCCCCGAAGTCTTGATGGCCTTCTCTGAGTCACCGCCACCAACGATGGAGACGGCATCGGAATCGGCAACGGCCTTGGCGAGGGCCATGGTGCCCTTGTCAAAGGGTGGCTTTTCGAAGACGCCCATAGGACCATTCCAGATGACAAGCTTGGCGGAAGCGACAACCGCGGTATAGGCTTCCAGGGTCTTGGGACCGATGTCCAGGCCCATCATGCCGTCGGGAATCTGGTCAACGATTTCAAACGGGGCGCCCTCACGGAATTCCGCGCTGGCCACGTGATCCACAGGCAGCATCAGCTTGTCGCCGAACTCGGCCATCAGGCTGCTGGCGAGTTCCACTTTGTCGTCTTCCACCAGGCTGTTGCCGGTGGCTTCGCCCTTGGCCTTGGCGAAGGTGTAGGCCATGGCGCCGCCAATGACGAGAGTATCCACAATCTTGGCGAGGTTCTGGATCACCTCAATCTTGTCTGACACCTTGGCCCCGCCCAGGATCGCCACCGCCGGACGCGGGGGGTTCCCGGTGGCCATCTCCAGGTACTCGAGTTCCTTCTGCATCAGCAATCCGGAGGCGCTCTCCGAGACGAACCTGGTGATGCCTTCCGTAGAGGCGTGGGCACGATGCGCGGTGCCGAAGGCGTCGTTGACGTAGACGTCGCAGAGCGCGGCAAGCTGCTTGGCGAACTCGGGGTCGTTCTTCTCTTCGGCGGCATGGAAGCGGAGGTTTTCCAGCAACAGCACCTCGCCCGGGGCGGGCTTCATCGCTTCCACTTCCGGGCCAACGCAATCAGGGGCCATCGTCACTGCGCGGCCGATGAGTTCGGCCAGGCGAGCAGCGGCCGGCTTCAGGCTCATGGTGGGGACGGGCTTGCCCTTGGGGCGGCCCAGATGGCTGGCCAGAATCAGCGCGGCGCCTTGTTCCAGTGCGTACTCAATGGAAAGCAGGGAGGCCTTGATGCGCTTGTCGGAGGTGATGGTGAGGCCATCTTCCGTGAGCGGGACATTGAAGTCCACGCGCATGAAGAGCACTTTCCCCTTCAGATCAAGATCGCGAATCGATTTCTTCGGCATAGGGATTCCTTAAATCGGAGTTGAAACTATGATGCTATCACGGGGCCGGGGCCACGCCGGACTCAGGCCAGCGCAGCGTCACGCGAAGGCCACAAGCCCGGTAGGCCTCCAGAAGGGCGCCTTCCGCGGGGCCATGAATGGGCGCCACACACTGGTTGCCGTCTTCCAGGCAGACCAGCATGCGATAACGTTCCCGGACGATTTCGCTTTCGAACACGCCGCCGACATAGGAGATGACGGCAGGCTCGGCGGGCGCGAAGAGGCGCTCGCGGGTAACGGCGGCCATGGTGGCCAGTTGCTGGGCGGCGTTGTGGAGGATCTCCAGGGCGATGGCGTCGCCTTCCCGGGCGGCCTGGTCAACCAGTCGCGATAGGCGGGCAACGCGTACGCGAGGATAGGCGTCGGTGTAGAACCAGTGCATCAGCGTATTGGCGTCGGGCGCATTTTCGGCCTCTAACAGCAGGTCGTGGAGGCGGGTGGGGGGTCCCCATCCTTCGGCCTGACGCAGCGCGGCGCGCATGGCCTGACGGGTGATGTCGAAGCCGCTGCCCTCATCGCCATAGACATAGCCCCACCCCCCCACGCGCTGGGTGATGCCGGCGGCGTTGCGGCCCAAGGCGATGGAGCCGGTGCCGGAAATGGTCATGACGCCGGCAGCCCCGCCCGTCGCCCCGGCCAGGGCAATCCAGGCATCGGTGGTAAGCACGTAGTGCGACGCGGTGACGGCCTCACGCAAGTAGGTGTCCTTGTCTTCGGCGCCACCGCTGAAGCCCATGCAGACGGCTTCCAACTCCAGGCCATCGCGCGAAAGACCCGCCGCTTGACAAGCTTCGCCCAGACACTGGTTCATGGCGCTCTCAAAACGTGCGCGTCCCTCAGCTTTGCCTACGTGATTGCAGGGTCCGCCGACGCCCCGCCCGAGGATGTTCCCTTCAGCATCCGCAATCAGCGCCGTGGTGCTGGATTGCCCGCCGTCTACTCCCAAATACAGTGCCATGCGTTGGATCCTCCTTGCCTTCGGCTAATCGCCACGGTACTCACACCCGCTGGTGCAGGTTTCCATCACCTGGACCCGGCTAAGGCCAGGGAGGGCGGGAAGGAGGCGGCGCCAGATCCAGCGCGCCAGATTTTCACTGGTTGGGTTCTCCAGCCCGGGTATCTCGTTCAGATACCGGTGGTCCAGCTCGTCTTCCAGGGGCTTGCAGGCTTGCTTGATGTCAGCGAAGTCCATCACCCAGGCCAGACGCTCGTCCAGTGGCCCGTCCACATAAATCCGGATGCGGAAGGAGTGTCCGTGCAGCCGGGCGCACTTGTGCCCCTCCGGCACGTTTGGCAGCCGGTGCGCCGCCTCGATGGTGAACTCCTTGAAAATCTCCATGGGAAATCCGTTGACGCTCTCCTTCTTTCATTCTTTCATCTCGATTCTCTGAAAATGCAGTGAAACACTACACACCCCAGAGGTGGTCGACTATCCTAGAGAAGGATTTCGTTCTTTTCGTTCATGGAGGATCCGTCTGGATGCGATCCACGGGTTCAGCGCGCGGCAAGATTTCCCGGCGGGCAGGTCCCGGCGTGTCCGGCGGCGTTGCGGATTTGCGCTGCACAGTGGGTGGACTCTGTACAGTGAGTGGACTCTGTGCCGCGAACTGGCGCTGGATGATGTCGCGCGCCCTGCTAGCGCTGCTGCTGACCTTCGCGGTGGGCGCGGCGGACGCAGCGGAATCCTGGCTTTCCTTGCCAGCCTACGCAAAGCCGCTTCGCGGTGGAAAGCGCAATCACCGGCTGGTGCGGATGACCCACACCGGTGCGTTGTGCGGACGAACCTGCACGGCTGTGGATCACGGCGCGGTGTCGTCATGGGCGACGCTTGCTGCCGGGTTCTCGCACTCGGCGACATTTCCCGCCAGGCCTCCCATTGCAAGCGCATTCGATGGCAGGCACGCGACCTCGCTCAGGCACGCCGTGCCGTCTTCCGCGCCTGCTGGTGCGCGATACCTTCCCAATCCTCCCCCGCTGGCTGCGTAACCTCCCTTGCTTCATCCGGCGCCGTTGCTTCATCACACTGCGGTGCTTGTCCAAACTGCGGCGCTTATCCAAACTGTGGCGCTTGTCCAAACTGTGGCGCTTGTCCAGAGTGCAGGGTGCAGCGCCTGGCGGTGGCAGGCCGCACGGCGCGCCGATTTCCCAACATCACAACCGCGCATCCAATCGAGCGCAAATCGCGAGGGAGAATGCCATGCAGCAAATCCTGAAAGGCTTGAAGCAGTTCCAGCGGGAGGTATTTCCCCACCACAGGAAGCTGTACGAAGCCCTGTCCACCGCGCAGGAGCCCCGGGCGCTCCTCATTACCTGCGGAGATTCCCGGGTGGTGCCCACGTTGTTTACCCAAACCAAACCGGGGGACCTGTTCATCTGCCGACACGTAGGGAACATTGTCCCGCCGTACGGCGGACCCTACGGCGGCGTCTCCGCCACGGTGGAGTATGCCGTGGACGCACTGCACGTGAAGCACATCATTGTGGTGGGGCATACCGATTGCGGAGCCATGCGAGCGGTGCTACATCCTGAGAAGATGGCCGGATTGCCTAATGTAGCGGGCTGGCTGGGTTATGTCAGCGCCGCCAGAGACATCGTGGAAGCGCTGTACCCGGATGCGCCCGAGGAGGAGAAGCTCCATCAATTGACTGAGCGCAACGTCCTGCTGCAATTGAAGCACCTGGAAACGCATCCCCCCGTGGCGGTGGCTCTGGCCAGGGGGCGGCTGTCGCTCCACGGCTGGATGTATCACCTCGATACCGGAGATGTGGATTCCTACGACCCGGATACCAGGCAGTTCGTTCGCATCACCTTCAGCGACGAAGACGCAGCCACTGGGACCACTCCGGCTGAGGCTGGCGCGAATGCCTGACCGGTGGAACAGGAAAGGCCGGATGGATGGCCGGCAGTTTCTGCCCAAGGAGTTTTCCTGGGGCAACGAACTGCTGTCCTCGGTGGTGGTGTTTCTGGTGGCTCTGCCGCTGTGCATGGGCATCGCGCTGGCCTCGGGGGTGTCGCCCGCGCTGGGCTTGATCAGTGGCGTGGTGGGTGGACTGGTGGTTGGGCTGATCGCGGGGTCGCCACTTCAGGTAAGCGGTCCGGCGGCTGGCTTGGCGGTGATTGTCTGGGAAATCGTCCAGCAGCATGGCGTGGAGGGCATGGCTACCGCCCTGCTGCTTGCGGGGCTGATTCAAATTACCGCTGGTCTGTTCAATTTCGGCCAGATCTTTCGGGCCATCACGCCTGCGGTGATCTATGGCATGCTGGCGGGCATTGGAGTGCTGATCTTCGCCAGCCAGTTCCACATGATGGTGGACGATTCCCCGCGTTCGAGTGGCGTGCTGAACTTAATCTCCATTCCAGAGGCAATCTACAAGGGCGTCAGCCCCAGCGTGGGGGATGGCGCCCACCATCTGGCCGCCTTCATTGGCGTGCTCACCATCAGTAGCCTGCTGTTGTGGAAACGATTTCACCCAAAGCGCCTAAGCCTGCTGCCCGCACCGCTGGTGGCGGTGATTGTGGGTTCCAGCGCCGCCGCCTTGTTGCAATTGCCCGTCCTGTTTGTGGCCATCCCCAGCAATATGCTGGAAGCGATCCGGACCTTCCAGTTCAACGATCTCCTGCGCTTTCAGGATGCCAGCCTGATTGTCGCCGCGGTGACGATTGCGTTCGTGGCCAGCGCCGAAACCTTGCTATCAGCGTCGGCGGTTGACCAGATGCACGACGGGGTTCGCACAAACTACGATCGCGAACTGCTGGCGCAAGGGGTTGGCAACATGCTTTGCGGCATGCTGGGGGCGCTGCCCATGACAGGCGTGATTGTACGCAGTTCGGCAAACGTCCTGGCTGGCGCCAAGACACGCTTATCCGCGGTATTCCACGGCCTGTGGATCCTGATTGTCGTGCTGGCGTTTCCTGAGTTCCTGGCCGTCATCCCCCGCGCCGCACTAGCCGCAATTCTTGTCTATACGGGCTTCAAGCTGGTGGACCTGAAGCAGGTCAGGATTCTGAAGCATTACGGTCGCTTCCCATTGGTGATCTACTTCGTCACGCTAACGGGCATTGTGGTTACTGATCTGCTCACTGGCGTCATCATCGGCGTGGTGCTTTCGCTCATCAAGGTGCTGTGGGCCGCCAGCCACCTGGAAATCGAGGTGAAATACGACGTGGCCACCAAGCGAGCGGAAATGACCTTGCTGGGTTCGGCCACTTTCCTGCGCTTGCCCCAATTGGCTGAGGCGCTGGAGGACATACCGCAAGGCTCAGAACTCCACATCCACCTGCACAAGCTACGCTACATTGACCACGCTTGCATGGAGTTGCTGGCGAACTGGGAGAAACAACGCGAGGCTACCGGAGGCAAGCTGGTGATGGAGCGTCAGGATCTGCTGGACCGTTGCCTGGATTCGAATGTGGGAAGGCAGTACATCCCCTAGAAGGGCAAGATCCGGTCGCCCGTCAGCGTTCGGGTTGTTGGCCATCGAAGGCGTAGTTGCGAAAGTGGACTGTGATTTCGGCGGCGCCCACCAGACGCGTATCTGACTTGGTGATGAAGCGGGAGGGCAGCGAGCGGCCGTCCTCCAGCCGGTAGTCCCGCACGAAATCGACATCCTTTAGAAACACGGAAGGGTTCCGGACAAGGCGGCCGAATTCCCGCAGGGGCAGGGCGGTTTCCATGTCGATCCACAACTCGCCACGGAACAATCCCACGCGGCGGTCGCGCGGAATTACCTCGAACACGTGCGCGCGGCGGTCCAGATACAAGGCCGCTCCACGGTACTCAAACCGGTAATTTTCCGGCAGCAGGCGGATGTCGGGCGGGTTGCGCAGCGCCTCCTTCTCGCCGTTCAGATAGCGCGTGATGACATCGCGCTTGATCATCTCGTCGCCGGTGAATTGCGCCCCGGCATAGGACAAGCTGTCCAGCCCCTTCTGGACGCGCGTTCCGGTCATCCCGCCTTGTTTGCCCATGTCCGGAAGGGCTGCCTGCACCTCAACGTCAACGCGAAAGTCGCGCAGGCGGGGCGCCGTGCGCTGCTGCTCGTGGTAACGGGTGAGCACCTGTTCGGGGTCAGGATCCGCGGTGGTGGGGCTTCCCACCGCGGATGGGATAAAGTCACGGCCCGCGCCTCCTCGCCTTGCGCAGCCCGTAAGGGCCACCAAGCCAAGCAAGACGCAAAAAACAACGATCGCGCCGGAGCGCCGCGGGGATGATAAGACCGTCACTGTTCCTGAGTATAACGATCCAGGGCCGTCGTCTTCATACGATTTGTGGAAGCTTCAGGATGCGGCGGAAGCGACGGATTTCCTGCACATTCAACAGCCGGTATTCCCCGGGGCGAATTCCCTTAATGTCAATGGGTCCAATACTGACACGGCGCAACTTCTCCACCAGCTTGCCGAAGTAGCGGAACATGTTCCGAATCTGATGCGTCCGGCCCTCAGTGATGGTGACCTCATACCAGGGATTCTGCGCCCGCTTCACCAGCCGAATTTCAGCGGGAGCGGTGGGCTTGCCCTCCAGCGGGATCCCTGCGCGAAACTGCTCCTCCTGCTCTTCCGTGAGGGCGCCGGTGGCCTTCACCAGATAGGTTTTGGGGACGTGGTAGCGGGGCGAGATGACGCGGTTGGCGAACTCGCCATCGTTGGTGAGCAGCAGCAGGCCTTCGCTTTGGTAATCCAGCCGACCCACCGGATAGACACGCTGCTTCACCTTGGGCAGGAACTTCATGACGGTTTCGCGACCCTCCGGGTCACTCACCGTGGTGACAACCGACTTGGGCTTGTGCAGCGCGATGTAGATGAGAGTTTCCCGCTGCTGTTGCAGCAATCGGCCATCTACCTTGATGTGATCCACGGCGGGGTTCGCCTTGGCCCCCAGGGTGTTCACCACTTTTCCGTTTACTTTCACGCGGCCAGCCAGGATGTACTCCTCGGCATGGCGGCGACTGGCGATGCCTGCGTGCGCCAGGATCTTCTGCAGCCGTTCCTCAGCCATGGCGTGGGTCCTCCTGTGGCAGCGGTTCCGCGTCGCCTGCGCCAACAGCCTCCTCGGCGGCGCCGCTCTGCTCCGCGTAGGCGTCCACACCAGCGGCCGCCTCAGCGTACTTCTGGTAGCGCGCGATGCCCGCTTCCGCTTTGCCGATCTCCTCGGCCTCGCTGAGCGCCAGGTTCTTGAGTTCCTCGAATTCCTTCAACGTGGGCAGTTCGCCCGTGCTGTTCAGTCCGAACTGCACCAGGAACTCGCGGGTGGTCTTGTACATCATCGGACGCCCGACGACATTCTTGCGGCCGGCGGTAGTGATGAGCTTCTTGTCCAACAGCGTTTTCAGGACGCCAGCGCCTTGGACCCCACGGATTTCCAGAATCTCGGGCGCGGTGATGGGCTGCTTATAGGCGATGACCGCCAGCGTTTCCAGCGCCGCCATACTCAGCTTAAGCGGAGGCTTCAGGCTGCGCACAAACCGGCGCACCCCTTCGTGGAACTCCGGCTTGGTGCTCATCTTGTACCCGCCGGCAAGACTGCGGATGGAGACGCCCCGATGTGGCTTTGCGTACTCGGCGGCCAGTTCTTCCAGCAGCGCTGTCACCTTGGGCAAGGGCAGCTCCAGCGCAGCCGCAATCTGATGGGCCGTCACCGGCTCTTCCGTCACGTAGACGATGGCCTCCAGGGTGGCGCGCAGTTCGGCGTCCCCGCTTAGGAGGGGCGGACCATCGGGCTGCAGCGCGAAGGCGTCAATGGAGATCTCGGGTGAGACTGGCGGCGTGGGACAGGCCTCCGCCTTGGCGAAGATCTCCACCCCGCTCAGACGTTTCCCCTTGAAGAAGCGCGGCCGGGCGTGCGGCAACTGTACCTTCCGCGCCCGTCGCTTCAGCGCGCGCTTCCGAATCCTGGGTGGCAGCACCAGCGTGAGTTCGCCAATTCGCTTCGGATTTCGCACACGCAGGGGCTTTCGCGCACGCCGTTGCGCGGAAAGCACGTTCACCAGTATTCCGTTCATCATCGCGGCCTAATTGTAGTCGCCATCCAGCGTTCCCAGCTCTTTTTGGGAAGCCACAAAACTCTCAAATCCCTGATTGCGCCGTACGCCCACTTTGGCTGGGTCGTCGTCATGGACAATCTGCAGCGCCTGCGCCTTGGCCATCTCCAGCATCGCCAGCAGCAGGCAGATCATCGCTCGCTTGGTGGCTTGCACCTCGAACAGGTCCATCACCAACAGCGGCTTGTCGTGCTTGGCCCGCAGGAACAGGTTGCAGA
>JALOKO010000257.1 GCA_025456495.1 Bryobacterales bacterium
GAGAGAGGAACTCCACGAACTGGGCAAGATCCGACTCGTAGGCCGTCATGGTACGCGGGCTGGCGTCCTGTCGACGCAGGAAGACCAGGAACGCTGTAATCGCTTCCTGCAGTTGCATGTTGCGATAACCCCGAGTCTGCGATGCGGATCTGTGACCAGCCCCCACGTGGGCGGTCTGGCGGCCGGTGAGGCAGCGTCCCTAGCCTAGGTGGCGGGAGGGAAGTACATTTGATAGGCGCTGAAGGAACGCTGGATGAAGTCCGTTCCTTTGGCCAGCGCGCGGTCCGGCCCATCCGGCCCTACCGGCACCACCACCCTCACCAAGGCGGTGTCCGTGCGATTGTGGCGGATGGCATCGGCCACCAGGTAGATCTTGGCCATGTATTCGCTGGCAACCACCCGGTCAAGGGACTGATACCAGTAGAGCACCAAACTGGAGGTGTCCCCTTTGGTAACCAGATACTTATTCACGATAATCTCCCGGCCCTGATCGGGCAGGGGGATGACCACTTGGCCCGATTCGGTGGGGGTCCAACCACCGCCTGGGAGACAGTTCTTGGGGGAGTGGGGCGCTTGGCCGGTTCGTTGCGACTTGAAATAGGCCATGAACAGGCTCACGTAGCCTTGGCCGTCGCCATAGAAGCGGGAGATGGCCTCATCGGCGCGCAGGACATCCATGATGCTTTGCTCAATGACGCCTTCCTGCAGCAGGTTCCAGTGCGCGAAGGAGGTGGGAATTTCCTTCAGTGAAGGCACCGGGGGCACCACTTCGCTTCGGGAATAGCCCAACTGAATGGCCAGTTGCGCCAGCAATAGAATGCTGAGCGCAAGGGCGTATTTGCTCTTGAACAGACTACGCGCCTGTGCGGCGATATCCATCAATCCGTCCCCCAATCCATTCCAAAATCCGGTGCGACATGATGAGGAGAACAAAGCCAACAGCAAACAGCACCCACCCGGAAGCGGTGTGGTAAAAGCCGGTGGCGTACTCGGTATTGATCTCGCTCAGAATACCGGTGAAGGTGACCCGTCCCGCATTCGCGCTGATTGCAATGGGAACGGTAGAAAGCAGCAAGCCGACTCTGATCCAGATCTTCTTTGCGAAGAAGTGACCGTAGATGAGCGAAAGAAAGGTGAGCGCCAGCAATGAGCGGATGCCACTGCAGGCTTCCACCACCTGCAATCGCTGACTGGCCAGTTCCAAAACATTGCCCTCGCGCAGGACCGGATAGCCCAGCATCGCCAACACCATCTCAGCGACACTACTGGCAAACAACTGCAAGGGGAACGTGATTTCATTGTAAATGATGGTAGGGATAGGCACCATCAGGAACAGGATTGAAAGCGGGAACAGTAGGATACGCAGTAAGGTCCAGCCACCCAAGAGCAGCACCATGCCCCAAATCGCGATGATAAAGGCCGTGCGCCCCAGAAACAGTTCCGAGCCAAGGGTCGCCACCAGCAACTGGACTCCCGAATACAGCACCACCAGCAGCCCCAACCAATTGGGACGGAGGTCAATCGCTGCGATTTCGGCCCGTTTCTGCCATGCAATGTATGCGGCAATGACTGGAACGAAGAATCCGTGGCTCATGTCCTCGTCGGCGTCCCATTGGGCCACAAGACGGGAGAGCACGGGCAGATAGATGAGGATGGCCAGCCCGCCGAACCACAGCAGCGCAGTCCAGTTCCACTGATTGGCTGTCAGAGGCTGAGCACTCGTGGCAGGAATGATCTCGTCGGACTTGGTGCTCATCGCGCGTGAGTTGCGCTCCGTTCCGGGCAAGGGCTTCGCGGTGTAGAGACAGACTTCCCCTCCCTTCAGGATAAACTATCTGTATCCGTGAACAAGGGCCTGACACTCATCTACGTCCTACTGCTGGCTAGTACTCTTTCGCTGGCCCAAGTAAGCATTCTTCCTCTTTCGGAGGTGCGGGCGGGTATGAAGGGTGTGGGCCGGACTGTATTTGCGGGCAACACGATCGAGGATTTCACGGTGGAAGTGTTGGGGGTGGTGGAGAATTCCTCGCCCGGACAAACGGTGATTCTGGCCCGAATCAGTGGCGGACCCCTGGCGGAAACGGGTGTTATCCAGGGAATGAGCGGCAGCCCGGTCTACGTGGACGGAAGGCTGATGGGCGCCGTTGCCTTGGGATTCCCCATGGCCACTGCAGCCATTTGCGGTATCCGCCCGATTGAGGAGATGATCGCGGTGGACGAGGCAGCGCCCGAGGCCGACCGAGCCCGCGCTGTTGGAGGAGCAGGGCCATCGACAGACGCCTCAGTGCTTGCGCGGGTTCGTTTGGGCGACCGTAGCGTGGACCATGTGCTGCCCGCCGCGAACGAAGTCAGCGTGGGCGAAGGCAGCTTGCAGGCGATTCGGACGCCCGTCACGCTATCCGGCTTCAGCAACGGCACCCTATCGCAATTCGCACCGATGGCTGAACGCCTGGGCCTTCGGCTAGCCCAGGGTTTCTCAGGATCGTCGGGTTTGCGGGATGCCGGGTCCTTGAGCGGCGACCAGGGCCTAGCGCAGGAGCGTCCCGGTGGGGCTGGCGTGGTTGCGCCCGTGCCTGGATCCATGATCAGCGTGCAGTTGATGCGGGGCCAGATGCAGGTGGCTGCGGACGGAACGGTGACGCATGTGGACGGCAATCGAGTGTACGCCTTCGGCCATCGCTTCCTGGCCGTGGGGACCACTGAGCTTCCGTTTGCCCGCAGCGAAGTCATCACGGTGCTTCCAAGCCGGAACACATCGTTCAAGATCACGCGCTCCGGGGAGCCACTTGGGGTAATTCAGCAGGATCGCTCCGCGGCCATTACGGGCGAACTGGGCGCCAGCGCCACGATGGCGCCGCTGCGTGTGACCCTGTCACGTCAGGATGGCGCCGGCCGGTCTAGCCTGGAGAGGGAATACCGGATGGAGATGGTGCGGGACCCATTCCTGGCTCCGCTGCTGCTGCAAATGGCGGTGTTTTCGGCGGTGGACGCGACGGAACGTTCCGTGGGTGCGGCCACCTTGCGCGTGGACGCGACGCTGCGATTCCAGAACGGCGTCCCCTCGCTGCGGATCCGTAACCTTCATGCGGGCGGCGCCATGGTAGGGCTGTTGGGAGCGTTGGGGGTTTCCGTTCCGGCCGGGTACGCCCTGCAGTCCGGGTTCCGGGAACTGACGTTGGCGGGGGCCGAGATTGAGCTCACCTTGCTGGAGCAGCGACAGGAACTCCGCTTGGAGCAGATGTGGAGTTCCACCAAGGAAGCCAGTCCCGGTGAGGAGATTGAGATCCACGCCAGTTTGCTGGATGACGATGGGGCGGAGCGTCGGGCGAGTTTCCGATACCGAGTGCCAAGGGGGGCGCCCGCGGGTCCGCTGTATTTCAGCGCCGCCGACGCCAGTACGCTGAATCTGTTGGATTTCCCCCGGTTCAGTTCACTTACGCCACGAAGCCCGCAACAACTGCTGGGGCTCATCAACGGGCAGCGAACCAATGACCGGCTGTACCTGCGGGTTTGGCGGCAGGAGCCCACGTACTCCATCCAGGGTGCTGACCTGCCCGCACCACCGCCGTCCGCGGCACTGATCCTGGACCGCTCCGCCGACGCGAAGGGGGGACGCAGCGCCCTGCAAAGCGCCGCGCTGACAGAACTTTCTACCGAGTTTCCGGCGTATGCCGTAAGCGGGGCAAAGACCATCAAGCTGGAGATCAAGGCCAACTAACGCATGCACGTTCTCACTGAACCGTTGTTCCGATTTCCGGCCAGAGACGGATGGCTTCCACGATTGAGCAGCCGTCTGACGCTGCTGCTGATGGCTGGTGTGCTGCTTGCCTGTGGGGCACAAACCACGACGTGGGAAATGGCAGGCGCCGCCGACTTCCTGAAGGGAACGATGCGCGGGGTTGCCGTGTCCTGGGACGGGCTGCTGCGGCCAGGCATGCGGCGCGCGGAGATTGCCTCTCCTGACCAGCCGGTCATCTGGAGCGCATTGCGGGCGCCGGATGGCACTGTTTATCTGGGGACGGGATACCGCGGAGCGATCTACGCGGTACGTCCGTCTGGCGCCACGGAACTCGTTTGGACCGCGCCCGAGCCGGCGGTGTTCGCGTTGGCGCTGGATGCCCGGGGCGTCCTTTACGCCGCTACTTCGCCCAACGGCAAGATTTATCGCGTAGAGGGCAAGGCCGCTACGGAGTATTTTGACCCCAAGGCGCAGTTCATCTGGGCGCTGGCGATGAGCCCCACTGGAACGCTGTACGCCGGAACCGGCCCGGAAGGACTGGTATATGCCGTTTCCGGCCAAGCTGCCGGAGAGGTGTACTACAACAGCGGGCAGGCCCACATCACCAGTCTCGCCATGGATACCGAAGGGCGCTTGCTGGCTGGAAGCGAACCGAATGGACTTCTGTACCGGCTGACGGCGAAGGACCGCGCCTTTGTTCTGCACGACGCGCCGTTGCCGGAAATTCGGGCCATACTCCCTGGGCCGGGTGGTGACCTGTTCGTGGCCGCGATGGGCGGCTCAGTGGCGCGAAGACAGCAGATGCCCGCTGCTGGCGCGCCAGCCATGGATGCCACTGCCCCTACGCTCAGCACCACGGTGACGGTCACGGCCGCTAGCGAGGGTATGCAGCAGGGCGTGCAATTGCCCCAGGCCGTCACTGACCCCACGGCAGTGACGGCTCCTCCGCTTTCGGCCACATCGTCCCTGTACGAGATGAGCGGCGTGGAGCGTTCCGCCATCTACCGCATTGCCCCCGACAACACGGTGGAGACCCTGTGGAGCAGCAAGGAAGAGAACGTCTACGATCTGCTGCTTGAGGGCAACCGTCTGCTGGCTGCGACCGACCGTGAAGGCCGGATCTACTCAGTGGATTTCCAGGGCCGCGTCTCCCTGTTGGCGCAGACTGAGCAGGGGCAAACCACACGCTTGCTCGCCGCCGCGGAGGGATTTCTGGCCGCAACCGGGAATGAGGGTAAGCTGTTCCGCTTCCAACAGAATGGGGTGACGGACGCCGAATACCTGTCCCCGGTGCATGATGCCCAGAAGGTGTCGCGTTGGGGGCAAATGACGTGGCGCGAGCACGGAGGAGCCAACGGTAGGCCCGCGCTGCGCGTGGAAACCCGATCAGGGAACGCGTTTCGTCCCGATGATACGTGGAGCGAGTGGCAGGCTTTGGCGGAAACGCCGGAGGCGAAGCGCATTGCCTCTCCGAATGCCCGCTATCTGCAGTGGCGGCTACGATTTGCGGAGGGTGCAACCAGCCCCGCGCTGGAGCGCTTGACGGTGGCCTACCTGCCACAGAATGGTGCGCCCAAGGTACGGTCAGTGAGTGTCGGCAGTCAGTTGAAGGCGGCCAGCCCGACTGGGACGGCGGCCACTCAAGCGGCAGCCGCCGCCGCCACCGCAGCCTACACCATCACGGTGAGCGCCAGTGGCGAGGCCGATGATTCTTCGGGTCCCGCGGGCAGCACCATCTCCAGCACCAACCGCCTGGTGGAACCGGTGGTGCAGGTGAGCTGGGAAGCTGAGGACCCGGACGGGGACACCATGGCGTACGAGTTGGCCTATCGCGCGGAGGACGAGACCCAATGGAAGATAGCCGCCAAGGACATCCGCGAAAGCACCTACGCGTTGGACGGCAGCCGCTTTGCGGATGGACGCTACTACTTCCGGGTGACGGCTTCCGATGCGCTGGATAACCCCGAGGGCATGGCGCGCACGAACAGCCTGGTGGGGGCGCCGGCGGTTGTGGACCACGGATCGCCACAGATCAGCATTCTGGCGCAGGAGCGTATGGCCGACCGTTGGCAACTCCGGGTGCGGGTTTCCGATGCGATCTCTATGGTCCGCAGGATGGAGATGGCCCTGGATGCAGAGCCCTTTGCCGTGGTGCTTCCCGTGGATGGCATGAGCGATGGCACGGTAGAGGACTTTGTCCTTGTGGCGCCAAACCCCGCCAGTAACGCCGGGGCGGAGCGCACCGTGGTGTTGCGAGC
>JALOKO010000258.1 GCA_025456495.1 Bryobacterales bacterium
CGGCTAGCGTCTGCCATTTGACCAGCGATACATGGCCGCCAGCATGGTCACCGGGGCGCCCAGCCAGAACAGCACCTGCAGCGTCACCCATTGCGCGAACACCAGCGGGAAACGCCACCCCTCAAACCGGCGCGACGACGTGGTGAGCGTCACCTCCAGGCAGTCCAGTCGCTTCACCCCAACCTTGCGTAGGCGGCGCAGCAAGCCCAGATCCTCAAACAGCGGCCACCGCGGAATACCACCCGCGCGGAGATAGGCATCCCGCGTGACATAGATCCCGGAATCCCCATAGGTCAGGCCCAAGCGGCGCATCCGCGCATAGAACCACGTCATCCAGCGGGCGCTGTTGGATTGGCCAGAGAATCGCAGTCGGCACGCACCCGCCACGGAACCCGCCGCCACCGCCGTGCGCATGCAAGCAAGCGTCTCCGGCGGCACCTCAGAGTCCGCATGTAGAAACCAGAGGATATCCCCAGTTGCCCACTCCGCCCCTCGCGCCAACTGCTCACCGCGACCCCTCGCGCATGCCAGCACCCGCATTCCCTGGCTGTTCAGCCACTCCCTTGAACCATCCTCACTGCCGCCATCAACAAACACGAGTTGGCTTTCCCCGGCCAGGCTTGCCAGGTTGTGCAGCAACCGCGGGAGAATCTCCCGTTCGTTCAGGATGGGAATGACAATCGAAACCGATGGCGTATTGCCGTGATGGGAGTCGGGAGGCTCGCCGACATGGAAGGGAGATGGGAAGGGGGAGCCGGGCGGCGCGCCTTCTCCCCCTTGCATAAAACTACCAGCGGATGGTGGGTGGGAAGTACTCAGCGATCAGGTCCTCATAGTAGGGCCTTAATTCTGAAACGCTGGGCTTGGTGTGTCCCTTGGAATACAGGTCGTAGGGATTGAACTTCCGCACCCAGTCCAACATCTGCTGGTCACGCTGGGTCATCAGGTTTGTGTAGGCGCCTTCCCGATGCGCGGGATAAAAGGAGTGGTAGCGGATCATCCACAGGCCTTCCTCCGGCAGATAGTCCTTCACGACGTGATAGAGATACTCATCGTGCCCCCAGGAAAGCTGGATCTTGTCCAGCCCGCAGCCTTCGGCGTACACGCCGGTCGGGCTTTGGAACTCCGCCCGTTGCGCATCCGGGTTGTTGGCGAAGAATTCATGGAAGACGATCTTGTCGCTCCATGCGCAACCTACCGGGAAGGTGTCGCCCACCACGGCCCACTGCGGTTCGCCCCACAGGCACATCACCTTGCCCAGGTCATGAATCAGGCCGGTCAATTGCATCCAGCGCGGATGGCCGTCGGCTCGGATCGCCTCAGCCGTCTGCAGGTTGTGCTCAATTTGCGACAGGTCAGTATCCGGGTCGCTATCGTCCACCAGCGTATTCAGATACTCCATCGCCTCCCAGATGCCCATTTCCATGCGCTGCTTGGGCAGATACTCCGCCCGCTTGCGCATCACAAAATCGTAGGTCTGGTTGGTGTGGTTCAGGCGATAGAACTCGCGCACGCGCGCTGGGACGGTCTCGCCGTAGTTGCGGAACTCTTCCTGAGTCTTACCGGGACGATAGCGTTCCTTGACATCGTCGTCCCACTCTTCAATTCCGTGCAAAGGTCCTTGTACATCCGTTGCCATCACATCCCCCAATGCTGGTTAGGCTATCAGATCAGGACGCGAAACGACAACGCCAAATAGCGGTAAACAGGACCTTGCAAGGCTCTCGGGCCGAATGAAAGCATTCACCCGCAAAATAGGCCCCAATCAATCCACTGCGTCCCTGCGTTCATGGGTGCAGCAGCACCTTGCGCGTCCCCTTGCGGGCGGCATGCGCGAAGGCTAGCGGGGCCGCCACCAGCGGGTACTCCGCCTCAACCAACTCCTCCAGCGGCAGCCCCTCGCCGCCCAACAGCGGCAGCGCATCCGCGAAGCGGCCGCAGCGCGAACCCACCAGCGAAATTTCCGGCACAATCACGCTGGCCATGTCCACCGCCACCGCGCCCGCCACCGTGCTCTTCATCACCAGTTTCCCCCGGGGTTCCGTGAGACGAATCGCAGTCCCCAAGCCGTCCGGATTGCCCGTCGCGTCCACCACCATGGGGAACGTCTCGCCACAAGGTTCCGTCGCCAGCCGGGTGGCGATACCCCGGGCGCGCGCCAGCGCCAGCTTGTGCTCGTGCCGCCCCACCAGCGTCACGTGCGCCCCATGTAGCGCCAGCACCAAGGCGCACAGTACGCCCAGCTTGCCATCGCCCAGCACTGCAACGCGCGTTCCACTCGCAATCGGCGTCTGGCACACCGTGGGGTACCTCGAACAGATTCTGCAGCGGAAGCGTCAGGTACTCCGCGAACGCACCCGGGTGCCCTGCAATCCCTAGCACCTTACGCGCCGGACAGTGTCGCCCCAGTCCGCGATGGCACCATTCGCAGCGTCCGCAGGCAAGGTTGATTTCGCCCACCACCCGCTTGCCTACCCAACTCCCGTCATCCGCGTCCACGACGTCGGCCACAAACTCGTGGCCGGGAATCCCCTGAAAGTTGTAGTAGCCGCGCTGCAGTTCCAGGTCGGTGTTACAGATGCCCGCCACGCGTAACCGCAACAGCGCCTCGCCCGGCTGCGCGTGCGGAACCGGAGTCTCACGAACCGTCACTGTGCCTGCTTCCAGGTAAACGGCTTGCATCAGCTTGATGATAGCGCTGGTGAACGCCGCATAAACGAAAAAAAGCGGGCACAAAGGCCCGCAAGAAAGACAAGAGAGGTCTTCTAGATTCTCAACTCGTTGGAGCCAGCCAGCACCCTTCGCATTCCGCATTCAAGGCCATCGCCTTGGCATGCTTCCTGACGTGATGTTTGCCTGTCTACTCTGGTAAGCGCAATCCCTGACAGAAATGGCGCATGGCCGCGCAACTTCCGACGCAACCTCGCATCGGCACGTCCCGGTTACCGGTCACTCAGCAGCCCGACGCAGAAGGGTTCGCAGCAACTCCAACGGTAACGTCGCGAACTCGTTGCTATCGTAAAGGGCCACCGCCACGCCACCGGCCACGCGCGCCAGTGAGCGCGGCCCCTTCCCGGCGAACTGCAATTCCAAGGGTTCGCCAAAGGCCCGCGCGAATCCGCCCTCCCCCGTCCCCCGCCACAGGATCACCTTGTGCGAGACATGCCCCGCCGCCAGCAGGTCCAGCTTGCCATCGCCATCCACATCCGTCAGCAGCACATCCCGGATTTCGTCACCCGTTGTCTCGCCCGCCGCAATCGTTTGCGTGCGAAACGATCCCTCATGGCGGAAGCCATCCACCGTATTGCGAAAGTACGCCACATCGTCCGATGGACCCCGATTGCCCACCACCAAATCCAGGCGTCCATCGCCATCCACATCACCGGCCTGCAAATGATAAGGGATGTGTCCCTGAGCATGGAAACGCTGCCATTCCGCGAATCCGCCCTTGCCATCGCCGCGCAGCACCTCCACCAAATTGCACGAATACAGCGTGATGGCCAGGTCTAGCTTTCCGTCGCCATCGAAGTCCCCCGCCACCAGGTCGCGCGGCCCCGGCAGCAACGTCATGCGGTGTTGCCGGAATCGCCGCCCACCTTCGTTTCGAAAGATCACCAGGTAGTCACTCGACCAGGCCACCGCGCCGATATCCGGTTGGCCGTCGCCATCGAAATCCGCAATCACCAGCGAGGTCAACCCCGGGGCCGGATAGACCGCCTCTCCCGCGCGATTGCGGTTTTTGTCGTAGGGGTGCGGCCCTCCCTCCACCGCGATGTGTACCGCGGGCGACAAGGGATCCGCTCCCGCTCGTCCCCACAGAATGGAGAGGTCACGCCCGCGCGGCTCCTGGAAGCTCACCACGGCCACATCCGCGTAACCATCGCCATCCAGGTCCGCCACCTTCGACGTGTACGGGCCAAACCCTACCGTGTAGTCCCGCCGTACCATCGACGCCTCGGGGCGCCCCGCGTCATCGGGCCGAGACAGGTACACCGAAATGGCATCGTTGCCGGGCCGCTCATCCGTTGGCATGCGCAGCTCGCCCCGGCAGGCAAGCACGGCATCCTCCACCCCATCTCCATTCAGGTCCGCTACCGTCACGTGATAGGGACCTTCCGACACCGGCAGAAATCGCGGTGGGCCAGCGTCGAAACGCTGCCCCACCGCGACAAACACGCACACAAGCAACAGCAATGGAATGCGCATACAGGTTCCTAGAAGTGTAGGCGCAGACCCAACTGGATTTGCCGCGCGGCGCGACTTCCAAAGATGCGCCCCGCGTTGGGATTGCCAATAAATGCAGTGGGCGCATTCAAGTTCACCGTGTTCAGCATGTTGAAGAACTCGCCCCGCAGTTGCACATAGCGCGTCTCACTCACGGCGAAGCGCTTGGCCACGGTCATGTCCATTTGGAAGACGCCCGGCGCCCGCAGCACATTGCGTCCAGAGTTCCCCAGGGTGAAGTCCGCGGGGGCCGCAAACGCCGTTGGGTCAAACCATCGCTCCACGCTGCGTTCGCCGCTGTCCAGGTTCCCATCACGCAGCCGGTCGGGCCGGTTCTGGTTGTTGAAGCTGAACGTGCGGGTGGTCTGCATCTTCGGGTCAATGGGAATGCCACTGGTGTAGTTCGTGATGCCGGAAAGGTCCCAGCCACCCAGAATCCAACTTGCCGCGTTGTTGCGGCTAAGCCACTTGCGACCCACGCCAAAGGGAAGTTCATACACATGCGAAAGCACCACGCGATGCCGCGTATCGAAGCCCGACGGGCCATACTCCCGCGACAGATCGTAGCTATCAATCGGCGCCACGGAGATGCCCAGATTCCCCACCGCGAAGTCGCCCGGCGCATTGTCCAGCGAATGCCCAAACGTATAGCTTCCCAACACCGAGAGCCCCGCCGTGAAGCGCTGCTCCAGCTTCACATAGCCCGCATGGTAGCGCGAATTTCCTCCACTACCCCAACCCCAGATGTTGCCGAATACAGGAACCGGACGCGCACCCTGCCCCCGGCCATAATCAGCTGGATTCCGAATCTGGTTCTCCAGCAGGAACAGCGTCAGGTTACGTCCATACGATCCCAGATAACCCGCTTCGGCCACCAGGTTCCGCCCTAGCTGCCGCTGCAGATTGAAGTTCCATTGGGTGGTCAGCTGCGTCCGATTGTCCTCAAACAGGTGACGCGGAGACAGCCCTTCAATCCGGCCAGATCCCTCCGTAAAGGAAGGGATACCCGCCTGCAGCCTGGCCACCGGCGTGACCGCGTTTGGAGCAATGAAGAACGTCTCAATGAAGTTGGGCGGGTTGAAGCCCAGGCGCACGAAAGTGCCTCCGCCAGTCAGTGAGCGATACACGCCGAACGCGCCGCGCAACACGGTCGCGCTGTCGGCCTGGTAGGCGAAGCCCAGGCGCGGCGAGAAGTCCAGCTTGTTGGTCCGCGTCAAACCCCGTGAGTCTCCGGGCACAAACAGGCGTTGCTTTTCCGCATCCGGGATAGGAAGCAAAGCGATCTCGCGCTGCACCTGTTCCGGCACCTGTCCATCGCGCACCGCCAGCCGGAATTCGCCCAGCGGGTTGTTGATGTTGGGGTTCGATTGCCGGTCAAACTTGTCCGTCACCGGCGTGAACAACTCATAGCGCAGGCCCATGTTCACGGTAAGCTTCCGGCTCACCCGCCAGTCGTCCTGCAGGAACGCGCCCCACAGCATTTGGCGGTTATAGATGGGGCTGAACTGCACATTCAACTGGATCGATTGCGGGTAGCCCAACAGCATATCGGCAATCACATCGCCAGTGTTCGCTTGCGATGGATTGCTTGAGAAAATCGACCCGAAGCGGATCTGCCCAAAAGGCACGAAAGACCCGAACACCGTGGAGAGCAACCGTCGCATATCCACGCCGGTCTTGATGGTGTGGTTGCCTTTGAACCAGGTGAGGTTGTTGGAAAACTGATAGGTGCTTTCCGTGGAGAGCACCAGGTTGCTGCCGCTGCCGAACTCGCTATAGCCAGTCTGGATGGAGGGAAACGACGACACCTGCGGGCTGGGGTTGGTGCCGCGCAGCCCGATGGCCGTTGCCGGGTCGGTCCCAAAGTTCAGCGGCTTCTGGTCAACGCGGAAGCGGTTGAAGCCCACGCGCAGCTCGTTCAACAGGTTCGGCCTCAGTGTCCACACATGGCCAATGGTGGCGTTGTGCCCCACGTTCACCGGGCTTGCCGCGCCAGAGAACTGAATGGGAAACGCGTCCCGCGCATCGGTGAAGGTGCTGTAGGTGGAGTAGCGCATGTTGATGGAATGCGCATCGTTTGGGCGCCAGTCACCACGCACCATCCACTGGTCCTCATCGAAGCCGCGCGGCACCTGCACGCGATACTGCGTGGGTCCCACGTTGCCCGCGGGCCAGGCTTCGTTGACGATACGCCGCCCCACCGGATCCATCAGCGCATCGGGAATCCGGTTGTTGGCGAAGGGGTCGCGGATAAACTGCTGCGGGTTGGCCGGGTTTGGCCGCGTCGTGTTGGGATCAAAAACAAGGCGGCTTTGCGGGAAGATGCCCGCACGCAGGTTGGCATCCGGCACATTGAGATTGCTCACGCCGGATTCCCGTTGACGCAACTTTTCGAAGTTCCCGAAAAAGAACAGCTTGTTCCGTCCATCGTAGAACTTCGGAATCAACACCGGCCCACCCAGCGAAGCGCCAAACTGGTTCCGCACAAAGAAGGGGCTCGCCACCGACGAAAACGCGTCGCGCGCATTCAACTGGTTGTTGCGATGAAACCAGAACGCCGTTCCGCGATAGTCATTCGTGCCGCTCTTGGTAAGCACCGTCACCACACCGCCCATGTTGCGGCCATACTCCGCACTGGGCGAATTCGACAGCACGCGGAACTCCTCGATGCTATCCACGGACGGGCGCACCACATCGCGATTGAAGAACACCGTGTTGTTGTCGATGCCGTCCACCATCAGGTTGTTGGAGTTGAAGCGGCTGCCTCCCAGCACAAAGCCAGTGCCTTGCCTCGATCCCGTTGTAAACGGCAACGTATTCGGCGCCAGCACAGCCAGTTCCAGATAGCTACGGCCATTCAATGGAAGGCCGATGATGCGACGATTGTCCACGGTCTGGCCGAGTTCCTGCCGACCGGTCTCCAACGGACTGGCATCTGCCTCTACGTTCACTTGCTCTGACACCGCTCCAAGCTCCAGCACCATGTCCACAGCAACCCTCCGGGCGGCCACAGCGTTGATGCCCGTGCGCACGAGCGTTCGAAATCCAGCGGCCTCCACCTCAATGCGGTATGGGCCGGGCAGCAGGTTGGCTAAGGAATAGAAGCCCGCTTCATTAGTGAGCGTGGTATACGCAAAGCCGGTTCGTTCAGCGCGGGCGCTCACTTGCGCTTGCGGAATGAAGGCGCCCGTCGCATCCGTGACGGCGCCAAAGATTTCCGACGAGGACACTTGTCCAAGTAGGGACGGCGCGGCAAGCAGCAGCGCGAGAAGAGACACAACAAGCGTACGAGTGCAATGCCAGTGCATCGTGGTGACCTTTCTATGAATGGGCTCTCACAGGAGCCGGTTCTGCAGTTTGGTTTCGGGACGCGACGCCCCACCGTCAGCCTGCGGGCGGCTTGAGCTTCCGGGAGCTACGCGACGCCGTGCGCGTCGTTTCCGCGGGAAAGGAAAAGTAGGGTGTGGCCACCGCCGAAAGGGTGGCCGGCAGGGGAAGCGCCTCCGCTTCCGTGGGGAAGCCAGATAAGCCATCGGTGATGCGCCGCGCAGCTTCCTGCAAGTGACCAAGGCAAGACCCCACGTGCATCTCAGACGCCCGGGGAATGGGAATACTCAGGCCCAACGAACCCACTACCCCACCTTGCACGCCCGCGAAAAACGGAACGCCCAGACAGACTGCGCCCTCCACCGTCTCCTCCCAGTTGATGGAATACCCGCGTTGCCGGTCTTCGGCAATCCTCCGCAAGACGTGCGCATGGTCAATCACTGTGCGCGGCGTCAGCCGCACTAAGCCTTGCTCGCGAAGCCGCCGCACCAGCACCTTCTGCTCAAGGAATGCAGCCACGGCTCTTCCCTGCGCTGAGGCGTGCAAGTAGCAGCGCTCTCCCAGGTCACAAATCACCCGCAACGCGTGGCTACCCTCCAGGCCGTCCAGCAACACCACCTTGCCCTC
>JALOKO010000259.1 GCA_025456495.1 Bryobacterales bacterium
AAACCGGTAGGCGCCAAAAAGCTGTTGGCGATCGCGGTTGGCGGTGAGGGGTGCGAAGGCGGGCGGAGGAGGGAAGTTTGGGCCCTCCATCCCGGGCTGATCGTCGCGCACCAGGCCGAAGCCCAGCAGCATGGCCTGGCCATAGGTCCGGTTGCCCACCACACCGTCCGCATCCAGCCGGTGCTTCTGTTGGAAGGCGATGGTGGCCTGGTGGGTGAGTTGGCCGAACTGCCCATCCGCGTGTCCCGCCGCGAAGCCCTGGCCCAACAGGAAGGTTTGCCAGCGGCGCACCGCCGCTCCGCTTGAGCCCACTCGAATCGTCTGCATCCGCTCATCCTACCAGCACCGCAATGCGGTTTTCGTTCCGCCGTCGCGAGAGGGCCACAGGTGGCGATGTGGGCCGGGCCGTACTGCGCTGCCAGTAACGGTTCCAGTTACGAGGACGTCCATTGAACGTGGGAGTGATCCCGCACTGGGCTAAACTAGTAGCGTAGCCTTCCTATGGTCGATTTTATCCTCGCCAAAATCTTTGGCACCAAAAACGAACGCGAAGTGAAACGCCTCACTCCGCGCGTGCAGAGCATCAATGCGCTGGAAGCCAAGCTGAGCGCACTCAGCGATGCCGATCTGGCCCACCGCACCATCCTCTTCAAGGAAAAGCTGGCCCAGGGGGCTCCCCTCGATGACCTGCTGGAGGAGGCCTTCGCCACGGTGCGCGAGGCGGGCCGCCGGGTGCTGGGCATGCGCCACTATGATGTCCAGTTGATTGGTGGCATGGTGCTGCACGAGGGCAAGATCGCCGAGATGAAGACGGGCGAGGGCAAGACTCTGGTAGCCACGCTTCCGGTCTATCTGAACGCGTTGGAGGGCAAGGGCGTTCATGTGGTGACCGTGAACGATTATCTGGCCAAGCGCGACTCCGAATGGATGGGCCAGATCTACCGCTTTCTGGGGCTCAGCGTGGGCGTGATCGTACACGACCTCAGTGACCGGCAGCGCAAGGATGCCTACAACGCTGACATTACCTACGGCACCAACAACGAGTTCGGCTTCGATTACCTGCGCGACAACATGAAGTTCAGCCTGGAGGATTGCGTTCAGCGGCAGCATCATTTCGCCATCGTCGATGAGGTGGACTCCATCCTGATCGATGAGGCGCGCACGCCCCTGATCATCTCCGGCCCCACCGAAGGCACCACCGACAAATTCATCCGGCCCAACTCGGTGATCCCTTTCCTGGAAAAGGGCGAAGTGTTGGATGGCGACGAACCGGGCCAGAAGACCTACACCGGTGACTTCACGGTGGACGAGAAGCAGCGCAGCGTCGCCCTTACTGAGCAGGGTGTCCATAAGGTGGAAAAGCTACTGGGCGTGGAGAACCTCTATGACCCGGCGATGATTGAGATGAACCATCACGTGCAGCAGAGCCTGCGTGCGCACGTGCTGTACCAGCGTGATCGCGATTACGTGGTGCAGGACGGCCAGGTGGTGATCGTGGATGAATATACCGGCCGCTTGATGCCGGGTCGTCGCTGGAGCGATGGGCTGCACCAGGCGGTGGAGGCCAAGGAGGGCGTGAAGGTAGAAAACGAAACGCAGACCTTCGCCACCATTACCTTCCAGAACTACTTCCGCATGTACAAGAAGTTGGGCGGCATGACCGGTACCGCGGAAACCGAAGCGGCGGAGTTCGCCAAGATCTACAACCTGGATGTGATGGCCATTCCCACCAATCGCGCCATGCAGCGGCTTGAGCATCAGGACATCGTCTATCGCACCCAGGACGAGAAGTGGCGCAACGCGGCCAAGGAGATCAAGGAACTTCACGAAAAAGGGCAGCCCGTGCTGGTGGGCACCATTTCCGTTGAGAAGTCAGAGAAGCTCAGTGGCATGCTGCGGCGGCTGGGCGTGCGGCACGAGGTGCTGAACGCAAAGAATCACGAGCGCGAAGCCTACATCATTGCGCAGGCGGGGCGGAAGGGCGCCGTAACCGTATCCACGAACATGGCCGGACGTGGAACCGACATTCTGCTGGGCGGCAACCCCGAGTTTCTTGCCGATGAGCGGCTGAAGAAAGACGGCAAGTCGCGCGAGAGCATCAGCGAAGAGGAATGGAAGGAAGCGCTGCGCGACGCAAAGCGTACCACCGACCGCGAGCATGACGAGGTGGTGGCGCTGGGTGGCTTGCACGTGCTAGGCACTGAGCGGCACGAGTCGCGGCGCATCGACAACCAGCTGCGTGGTCGCGCCGGACGACAGGGCGATCCCGGAAGCGGTCGCTTCTACCTGGCCCTCGACGATGACCTGCTGCGCATCTTTGGCGGTGAGCGGGTCCAGAAGATGATGCTGATGTTGGGCATGGAAGAGGATGTGCCCATCGAAAGCGGCATGATCACCAAGCGCATTGAAGCCGCGCAGAAGGCGGTGGAGGCGCAGCATTTCGCAGCCCGCAAGCACCTGCTTGAATATGACGACGTCATGAACAAGCAACGCAGCGCCATCTATCATTGGCGAAGGCAGTTGCTGGAGGGCGAAAACCAACGCGAGCGCGTATTTGAGATGGCGCGCGCACTGCTTGGATATTTCATCGACAACCGCTGTCCCGAGGAAAAGCTTCCGGCCGATTGGGACCTCACCGGCTTCCAAAGCGACATCCTCACGCAGTTCGGGGTTCGCATTGAACCGCGTGACTATGTCGACGATACCCGCGCTGAAATTGAAGAGCGTGTCTTTGAGTTATTGGAGAAGCGCTACGCCGAAAAGGTGTCCATGGTAGGTGAGCACTTGATGCGCCAGGCTGAGAGCGCCATCATGCTCACCGTGATTGACCAGCAGTGGAAAGACCACCTTCTTTCCATGGATCATCTGAAGGAAGGCATCGGGCTTCGCGGTTACGGACAGAAAGATCCGTTGGTGGAATACAAGAAGGAGTCCTATGGACTCTTTCAGGAGTTGATGGAGCGCATCGAGGATGAGATCGTGCGCTACCTCTTCTTCTTGCAATTGCAGGCGCGGGAACCCAACCCGGCGCAGCGCAACCCTATCGATGTGACCGCGACACCCGTAGACGGCGACCTTCAACCCGCCCATGACGGGGCGGATGCCGCCATCCAGCGACGGGCGGAACGGGAACTGACGAACGTCACCCAGAACCTACATCGCGCCAAAGAGCGTGAACTTGCCAAACTACAGGTGGGCGGCAAGGATGATCCCTCCTCAAAACAGGTGAAGCGGCAGGAGCCAAAGGTAGGCCGCAATGATCTTTGTCCCTGTGGCAGCGGCAAGAAGTACAAGAAGTGTTGCGGAGCATAAGGGCCATTGGGGCCATGGCGCTTCGTCCACCCATACTCGGCAGCGGTAAAGCAGGTTGAGAAATCCACATGATGCGTTCCCCACGGATATACCGAATGCCCGATGGCATCCTGCGCACGCTGGGCCTTTTGCTGGTGCTGGCGACAACGTCCCTGGCTGCGATTTGGACAGACCGCCTGGGCGACTTTGAGCGAAGCAGCGCGGAGCCCTTCACCCTGAAAAATGCCACGCTCGCCGAAGAGTATGGGTTTGAGCAGGGCGAGTCAGCCGCGTACAAAGCGGGCGGCCGGACCTTTCGCGCGCGTGCCTATCAGATGGCCGATACCACTGGAGCCGTGGCCATGTATCAGTACCTCCTGCCGGAGGGAGCGCAGCAGGCCGAGTACGAACGCCAGGCAATTGCTGAGAGCTTCGACATGTCGGCATCACAGTGGGATTCCACGGTGCTGGTGCAGTTCCTCAACTACGTCATGGTGTTTGAGGGGGATCGGCCAACCTGGGAGGTGCTGAAGGCCTTTCTTGGGTACGCGCCGAAGCTGGGCAGTTCCACCCGACCGCCGCTCACCAGCTATCTGCCATCCAACCTGCTGGTGAACGGGTCACAACGCTACATCCTGGGCCCGGAATCGTTGTCGCTGTTTCTCCCCGAGGTGCCCTCTGGAATTGCTGCGTTCAGCCTGGGTGCCGAGGCCCAGGTGGCGCGTTATCGCGACCAGCAAAGCACACTGAAGTTGGCCATCGTTTCCTATCCCACCCCTCAAATGGCGCGGAAGAAACTGGAGGAATACCAGGAGCTTCCAAGCTTGCTGGCCAAGCGTGAAGGCTCCATGATTGTTGCTTGTACAAATGTAGAAGATAGAGATCTCGCGGAGCGGGTACTGTCCCAGGTCCGATATCGGGCTGCGGTCACCGTGAACCAGACGACGAAGTCAGAGGCGCAAGTGTTGCGCGATCTGATTATCAATATCATCATCCTGGCCGCTGTCTTGTGCGGCCTCGCCTTGCTTGCCGGCACCATGTTCGGCGGTCTTCGCTTTCTGCGGAGGCGTGCCGCCGGGGAAGACGACCAGACCTTTGTGAGTCTCCACATCGACTGAGTGAATTTTTTTTCCGTCAGCGAAGGCTGCCTTCGTCTCGAACTCAAGTTGTTTTATTTCTGAGAAATACCCTAGACGTCCCGTCGATTGGGGGGACTCGAAGCGCCAGGATTCGCTGCATTCGTAAAATTCTACAAATGTAAATCACTTGACTTCATTCGTAGCCGATCATAAGATCCAACCAAAGGGTTTTGACGGTCTGAACTGTTCGTCGAAGCCGATTCTCCCAAAACGAATACCAGCGATGGTAAGTGTGTAGCGGGAGGTTCCTTCCGAAGACGAAGGAGCCTCCCGCTTTCGTTTTTGCTGGCCTGCGGAAACTTTTTTTCTCCCACAAGGTTTCATTGGAATCAGTCACTTAGCGTTTGCTGACGAACCCTGTTCGCGCATCCGGACGCAGGATTAGGGGCAGCGGGGGCTGACATTCCCTATAATCAGAGATTCAAGCATGCCAGACGCAAAGCTTCAGGTGATCCCCCTCGGCGGGTTGGGTGAGTTCGGGATGAACTGCACCGTACTCCGTTACGGCGATGACATCCTCGTGATCGACGCCGGGATGATGTTCCCCGAAGACGAAATGTTCGGCGTGGACATCGTCGCCCCGGACTTCAAGTTTCTTCGGCAAAATCAACAGCATGTGCGGGGCGTCGTGCTTACCCACGGGCACGAGGACCACATCGGCGGGATGCCGTTCCTGCTGTCCAAACTCAACGTTCCCGTGTACGGCACTCCTCTCACCTTGTCCATGGTGGAACGACGCCTCGAGGAGCACGGCCTTGCGGACCGGGCGGATCTGAATGAGGTCACGGCCGGGGATCGCCTGGAGTTGGGGCCTTTCCAGATAGAATTCATCCACGTCACCCATTCCATCCCCAGCGCGGTTGCCCTGGCCATTACCACGCCGCTGGGCGTGATCATCCACTCCGGCGACTTCAAGGTCGATCCCACCCCCCCGGACGGAATTCCCTTCGACCTGCATACGTTTGCGGAGTACGGCAAAAAGGGTGTCCTTCTACTGTTGTCGGATTCTACGAACTCTGATCGTGCGGGCTACTCCGAAAGCGAAGTGGCAGTGCTGCCCCGCTTTGAAGAAATCTTCCATCGGGCGACAGGAAGAGTGATTGTTTCATGCTTCAGTTCCTCGGTCCATCGAGTGCAGAGCGTGCTGCGCCTGGCCCGGCAGGCCAAGCGGAAGGTTGCGTTCCTGGGTCGTAGCCTGAACAACGTTCTGGAGATTGCGCACGGCCATGGGTTGCTTGAAATTCCCGATGGTTATCAGTTCCATGGTCAGAGTGTCCATTTCCCAGCCCTAGTTGCACTCGATGGTGAAGGGAAAGAGATGTTTCGGTATGTCGGGAAGAGCAATCGGGATCGAATGTCGGTCGATGACTTTACTTCAAAGCTAGCAGCGATGAAGAAATGATTAGGAAGAATGATTGGAAAGTCCGTCTTGCGGTTTGATTATCCATGGATTTCCGAAATTGCGGATTGTTGTTTCGTTACAATGTTGTGCTTACAATCCATGCCCGATCATTGACCGAGTCTAACTGCACAACATGAAAATACGGAATGGCTGATTCT
>JALOKO010000260.1 GCA_025456495.1 Bryobacterales bacterium
CGGACTCGGGTGAGCAGAGGTTCCTTGCGGACCTTCAACAGTACGGTGTGGCTGTGGAGACGGCTTGACCGTTGGCTGCCGTTTCCGTCAACGTCAATCATCGCGGTGGGGCGGCGCCCGGAGTAGCCGAAGGGCGGTGGGAGAATTAGGCGGTGGATGATGACGTCGGGTGTTTGGCCGATGCTGTGATGGCTTGACCGATGCTGTGATGGCTTGACCGATGCTGTGATGGCTTGGCCGTGGTTGCTGGCTGATGGAATTCCTGCGCGGCGGCGGTTGCCTGTTGGCGCCGCCGCGCAGGGTGTGGGTTTTCTGGTCTTTGAATACGTAGCGGGTGGGGCGCTAGGCCGCGGGCGCTAGTCAAGATCGGGGATTACAAGAACATCACCGGGATGAATGACGCTTTTGTCGTCCTTCAGCTTGCCTGGGTTGGCGGCGATGATCTTCGGGTAGAGGCTGCCCTTACCGAAGTGCTTTTCGGCGATCTTCCAGAGGCTGTCGCCCGCGACCACGGTGTAGGTCTTGGGTTCAGGGGGTGGGGGCGCCAGGGTGGGGTCGACGGTGAGGTCGCAGACGATGTCCGTAAACGCAGCGTCTACCAGCTTAATGTGATCCCACACCTTGTTTTTGACCTCCGGAGAGGGTGCTGCGCCACGAATCAGGAGCTTGTCGTTTTCCAGGTGAACGTTGGCCAGACGCACCCCCAGTTGCTTGGCAACGTTGATGACGGACTGGTACTTGAGCTTCAGTGTTTCCGCGCGGTCCATGGAGATTCCTTTCGTAGCCCGACCAATGACTGGAGTTTCCGCAATGGTGCGAAGAGGGTCGGACGAACGACCCTGAGCTGGGAAGGGGCCGCCCTGCCAGTATAACCTTCTGGAGCAGAACGGTTGCGGCAGACGACGCGGCTGCGGGTAGGTTGTAAGAATGGAGTGGGTGCTTCGTCTTTGCCAATAGTGCGGGCAGATTCTTCCATTTCGTGGATGTGGTTGCTGGCGATGACGTGGGGGCCATGGTGGGCGTTGGCGCAACCGGCGCTGCCCGGCGGGCCGCTTCCAGCGCTGGTTGTTGAGAGTGGTGCGGCGCACGCCGACACGCAGCGCATTCTAGACGCCGTGCGGAAGCAGCAGGCTGAGGGCAAGCAGCAGCGGTCGCGTTGGGTGTTCCAGCAGCAGGTGCTGGTGCGGATGCTGCGGGGAAAAGGAGCGCTGGCGCGCGAGGAACTGCGGCAGTATCGGGTGCGCCCCACTGAGAAGTCCATTGAGCGCGACCTGCTGTCGCTGGAGGGCAAGGTGGCCATCAAGGGAAAGGTGTATCCGTATAGCGACCCGGAGTACCGGACGGGCGGGCTTGACCTGGATGGCGAGATCGCGCAGAGTTTCGCCGAAGACATCATGTTCCATAAGGATGGCGATGACTCGTTGGAGGACAGCATGTACCCGCTGTCGAACGCGATGATGGCGCGACACCAGTTTTCCTTCCAAGGCGAGGAGCGCTACCAGGGCCGTGAGGTGTACCGGTTTACCTTTCAGCCGAACCCGAAGCAGGGCAAAAAGCCAGGGCAGGGCAAGGACAACGAATCGTCGCGGGAAACCGAGGAGCTGCAGCGCGGTTTCTGGGAAGGGGAGATGCTGGTAGACCGTGCCACGCTGGCTCCTGTGCTTGTGGTGACGCATCAGGCGCGGAACCTACCGCTGGTGGTGCGCACCTTGCTGGGCAGCAACGTGAAGCAGTTCGGCTACAAGCTGGAGTACGCGCAAATGCCCGATGGCACGTGGTTTCCGTCGCGCTATAGCGGGGAGTTCTCGCTGCGGGTGCTGTTCGGCTATTCCCGGCGGATTGCAGTGTCGGCCCTGAACAGCGATTTTCAGCGTGCCAGCGCGGACACCGAAATCCGCTACGACCTGGATGCGCCGGTGGAGGAAAGCGACGGGACGCCGCACACGACAACCACGTCAGCGGACGCAGCGCCCGGCGCGCCCGTGTTGGAGGAAAGCGACGAGGCCCCCATCAATCGCTAGGGTCTGTCGCAGTAGGGGGCGCGGCGGCGGGGGGTACGCGCTGTGCGAAGCCCGCCCAGGTGGCGCTATCGAAGCACTCGCCCAGTTGCAGCACCTTACAGATGGCGCCCTCGCGCGCGCAAGCGGCTTCAAACACGCCGGGCTCTTCCGTGTTGAACGCGAACATGTGGTAGTGGTGTGGGATGGCCACCTTGGCGCCGATTTCGCGCGCCAGCCACGCAGCCTCATCGGCGTTCAGGTTGCCTGCCACCTTGCGCTGAGCCTGGTAGCCGTTGATGGGAAGCAGTGCGACATCAATGGCGAAGGGCCGCAGGAGGTCCACCATACCGTCATAGAGACGGGTGTCGCCACTGTGATAGACGCACCAATCGCCAAAGCGCACAACGAAGCCCAGGAAACGGCAACGGTCCTCTTCGTCGCGTTCTACCGTGTCATGGGCAGCAGGGACGGCGTGGATCGCAAACGGCGCAATTTCGATGCGGTCGCCGTCGTTCAATCCCACGGCGAAACTGGGGCTGCAACTGAGGCGCTCCGCGGCAAACAAACGGTTGGCCTCGGGCAGGACGAAGTGCGTCAGGTCCTTGGCCGTGAGGACGGGTAGCAGGGTTTCGCGGTCCAGATGATCGGTGTGATTGTGGCTGGAGGTGACGATATCGGCAAAGCCCAAGGCGGCGGGGTCCACCACGCGTTCGCTCATACGGACGTGGGGTTTGGCGGTGGCGGCATATTTTTCCGTGAGTGAATCCGACAGATAGGGGTCAAAGAGAATGTGTTTCTGGCGGTGCTGCAGCAGGAAGCCGCTTTGGCCTAGCCACCATAACCGAAAGTGGCCATCGTAGCGGTTGCGGGAGGCGATGTCCTGGAGCAGGGCATCGTCCTTCTGGAATGCGGGAATCAGAGCGTTGCTCATGCCAGGCCTAGCTCCTTGCGTACCTGTTGGACGCCCTTCACCATATTCTCCAGTTTCGGTCTGGCGGCCCAGCGCGCGGTTTGGCTGAGGCCGCAATCGGGGGCAAAGGAGAGCCGCTCCGGCGGCGCGAATTGCAGGCAACTTCGCACGCGCGCGGCCACGTCCGCAGGGGTTTCCACGTAGTAGCTCTTCACGTCGATGATGCCCACGCTGACGTCGCGCACCTGGGCGATGTCGGCGATGATTTCGAGTTCGGCGAACTCGCGGCTGGCCATCTCCAGGTGGAGTTCATCCACGGTGAAGCTAAGGAACGCGGGGAACATGGGCGCGTAGCGGCGCGGCCCCACCGCGCGGGCCTTGTAGTTGCCAAAGCACAAGTGCGTGGACAAGCGGCATTTGCCCACGGCAGGGGCGGCAGTGCGATTGAAGATGTCGACGAAGCGTGCGGTGTCCTCGCGATGGGCGTAGCAACTCATGCTGGGCTCGTCGATGGTGATTTCCGTGCAACCGGCTTCCACCAGCGCGGCGATCTCGGCGGCAACCAGGGGCAGCAGCGCTTCGGTGACGGCCCAGCGGTCTGGGTAGCGTTCGTTTGGCAGTAGGCGACCGCTGAGTGTATAGGGCCCTGGGATGCTGGCCTTCAGTGTTGGTCCAGCGGGCGCCAGACGCACCAGTCGCCGATACTCGTCCACCACCCCCAGGCCGCGGGAGGCCTTCAAATCGCCCAGGATGGAGTGTTTGCCGCGCTGGTCGTGGGCTGGCGGACCGAAGCGTCGGGGCGAAGCCGGTTCCATCGCCAAGCCCTCCAGGAACCCGTAGAAGGACAAGTTGAAGTCGAGCCGGGACTGCTCTCCGTCGGTGATCACGTCCAGCCCGGCGCGCACCTGATCCTGGATGGCGATCATGGTGGCGTCGTCCTGGAGTTCGGCGTAGTCGGCGTGGCCGAACTCGCCCAGATGTTGGCTGGCGAACTCCACCCAACCGGGGAAGGGATAGCTGCCAATTACGGTGGTGCGCAAGGGTTTGGGCTGCATTCGTGGCTCCTTTCAAAAAGAAATTACAAGCGTATCAGTTACCACAATTTGCATGAGTAAACTCTCGTGATCGCGTGCGGTTTGAGTAGCTTGAACGGAAAGAGACCAAGACGACGCAATGTGCCTGTAACATCTGCTTCCACACGGCTGGCGAAAGTTCACACTTGTGCTCTATCGCGAAGCCGCCATCGGCCCGCATGCTGGTGGCGGAACCACTTGCTGGAGTCCACTGCCACGGGGCCGCATCCCTGTGGCATCCCAGTCCAGCGCGGCTCCGAAACCCGGATCCTGGAGGGTCAATTGATAGCCAGAACCTTACTGTTGCGTCTGTCGATACTGTGTTTTTCGGTACTGTGTCTTTGTACACTTCCCATCATGTCCGCCACCATCCAAGGAGGCAATACGTTTGTGACGTTGAGCGATGAGTTCCTGGAACTCGGCCTGAGCGTCACTCCGCTGGGCGACGCCCGATACTCGGGACCAACGTTGAGCTTCCCCATCACGGGAGGAAGCATTGAGGAGGACACGCGGCTGGGCGTGTATGAACACGAGGATAGCGGGGTGGAGATCTCCGACGGTTTCCAGCGCCTGCAGCTTTTGAACCTGGTGGTGAACACGATAACGGGCAGGGTGTTCGCCTTGGTACAGGTAAACGGAGTGAGTGAGGGAAGTCCGTCGGTGTTTGTGTTGGCGGGTGACCAAAGCCTGCGACTGTCGGTGCCGCTTGCGGCGCTGGCGGCCAACGCCTTTGGCATTGAGACCAGCCTTCTCGGCGACATTGTAGCGGGTAGCGCTGAAGTCACCGGCGCACAGCAGGCCGAAAGCTCAGTGCCGGAGCCGACGTCGATCCTGATGCTGTTTTCCGGGCTGGCAATGATCGCTTTGGGCCGTCGGCGCTTTGCCCGCTAGGCGAATGATGCCGGATGGCCGCGGACAGCAGGGGGGACCCGGTATCCAACCGGGGCTAGCTGCTGACGCGCCATCCGGCGTCGACACCCACGATCTCGCCGGTGATCATCCGCGCCTGATCACTCAACAGGAATAACGCCGTGCGGGCGACGTCGTCGGCTTCGATGAGCGCTTCAGCCAGTGGCTGTTTGTGACGCATCAGGTGGAGGATGTCCTGATCGGTTTGGGCGCGCTGGCTCATGGGTGTGCGCACCAGGCCAGGAGCGATGGCGTTCACACGAATCTTCTGCGGCGCATAGTAGCTGGCCATGGCGTGCGTGAGTCCGATGACGCCCGCCTTCGCCGCAGCGTAGGCGTGAGTGGCGAAGAAGTCACTCCGCGGCGAGTAGGCCATGACGCTGCTCATGTGCAGCACCGCGCCACGCATGCCATCGCCGGCCGGGGTCTGCGCCATCATGAAGCGCAAGGCGGCGCGGCTGAGCAGAAAGAGCGTGCGTAGGTTGCCACGGATGGTTTCGTCGAAGCCGTCATCGGTGCATGCATGCACCGGTCCGTCGCCATGGCGGCGCCCACTGATGCCGGCGATGTTGAACAGCAGATCAATGCGCCCGAAAGCGTCAGCGCACTCCTTGGCGGCGCTTTCCGCAGTTGCGGGTTCGGCCAAGTCCCCCGCCACGGTGACCATCCGATCTGGAGCCGCTTGCAAGTCCCGGCGCAGTTGGTGCAGGTCGTCTTGCTGAAGACTTACCACGCAGAGGCGGGCGCCGCTCTCCAGGGCCAGCCGCGCGGTGCTTGCGGCAATCCCGGTAGCTCCCGAGAGTAAGAGCGATTTCCCTTCCAGTCCAGGCGCGGGGATGGGCATGTCAATACTTCACGCGGGTCCACTTGCCGGCCTTCATGGATTGGTAGCCTGCATCCAGAATGCAGTTGACGGCATAGCCATCGAAGTAATCCTCACGTGCTGGTTGGCCATCGCGCACGCACTGAACGAAGTGCCGCATCTCGGCCTGATAGCCATAGGCGAAGGCCTCTTCGGGAAGTGGGCGCGTCCAGCCGAAATCGATGTCGGCCTTCTCAATCACATAGCCTGCACTTCTGCCGGTG